>DATLTC010000099.1 GCA_035533755.1 Gemmatimonadaceae bacterium | reverse complement strand
GCGCGACGGCGGATGGCTGGCCCGCGATCCGTCGGACAACCGCGTGTTGCTGGTGGCGGGCTAGGGGAGCAGCAGGTCCTCGCGGTCGACGCCGTCGTCGGCGCCGCCGGGCGTGACCAGATCCAGCCGCGCCGCCTTGATGGCGCGCGTGGGGCAGTGGTGCACGAAGTCGCCGTCGGCCGCCGACCATTCCACGATCGGCTGCCGCGGCACGGCGGTGCCGTCCGCGGGATCGAGCGCCATCGTCTCGGGGGCGAGCGCCACGCACAGGCCGCACTTGACGCACGATTCGCGAACCACGTGCAGCTGCATGCGCTTGCGCGGGTACACGCCCGAGGGCTGCTCCACGTACGCCTCGAAGTGTTCCAGCGCTCGCGTGGTGGCGCGATATCCCTCGCGGATGTTCTGCTCCGCATTCAGGAAGCTCAGCCAGTGCGAATCCACCTTGGGGCGCACGAGCAGCATGGGCGGGCCGCTCCAACTCCGCAGCGGCTGGTCCTGCAGGTTGTGCATCATCGTCGTGGCCGATCGCATGTAGATGGCGGCGAACCCCTGGGACCCGATGCGCGGGATGGGCTGCACGTCGGAGCTGCCGACGTCGACGGCGATCACGAGGTCCATGCCCAGGCCGGCCGCGGCCACGGGGAGATTGTCGATCACGCCGCCGTCCACGCACAGCCGGCCGCCCACCTCGGCGGGCGGGAAGAAGCCCGGGAGCGCGCACGAGGCGTACACCGCGTCGCGCACCGAGACGTCGCGCAGCCCGGGCAGCCCCCACACCACGCGCGTGGCGCGCTGCAGATCCACCGTGTTCACCAGCAACGGCGTGCGGAGGTCGGCGAACGTGCCCTCCGGCGCCACCTCGTCCACCATGCTGCGCAGCGGCTCGCCCAGATAGATGGACGGCGAACGCATCCGTTCCATCAACATTCCGAGGTGGTTGATGCGGAACAGATCGCGCCGGCGCAGCGATTCCGCGCGGCGCGCCAGTTCGTCGGCGCTCATGCCGCCCACGGCCGCGGCGGCGATGAGGGCGCCGATGCTGGTGCCGGCGAGCACGGCCGGCCGGATGCCGCGCTCCTCGAGCGCGCGCAGCACGCCGATGTGCGCGAAGCCCTTCATCCCCCCGCCGCCGAGGACGAGGGCCACCCTGGCCCTCGTCACGCGGCCGGCGCCGTCGCTACTGGAGATAATTGTAGAGACCGAAGAGGCCGAGCACTCCGCCGCCGACCATGACGATCGTGCCGGGGGTGCCGCCGATGAGCGCGCCCACGATGAGGCCGGCGCCGCCCACGATCATCATCGCGCGCGACTGCGAGTGCGTGGTGCCGTCGAGGTCCGGGGCGGGGTCGAGCGCCACGTGCCGGTCGAGCGAATGGAATCCCACGGCGGCGGATTGCAGCACCGGGCCCACCGTCGCCTCCTGGGTGACCTGCACCGACGGCGCATTCGTGGGGAGTGTGAGGAACAACCCGGCGCTGGCCGGGCCCTGCGCCTGCGCGGCGGCGGCGGTGGCGGCCAGCGCGAGGGCGAGGGCGAGGGCGAGGGGCGTGAAACGTCCGATCATGAGTGTCCTCCTGCGGATTCTTTGGGTAGTCGGTGCGGGAGCCGGCATGCGGGCGGCATCGATGACAGAATGGTGGCGCACGAGCCGGCGAAGGTCTAGTGTTGTACACGGATCGCCGCTGCCGGCTCCATTGCACCGACACCCTTCCGAACCACCATCCATGAGTCAGCGCGCATCGATCGAGTCGTCACTGGTCCGGGCGGTAGGCGTGTGGGGACTGGTGGCGAGCATCGTGAACCTGATCATCGGCGGCGGCATCTTCCGCATCCCGTCCGATCCGGCGGTGGCCGGCCTGCTCGGCGCGGCCGCGCCCCTGGCCTACCTGCTCTGCGCCGTCGCCATGGGATTGGTGGTGCTGTGCATGGCCGAAGCGGGAAGCCGGGTGTCGCTCACCGGAGGGCCGTCGATGTACGTCGAGACGGCGTTCGGGCCGTATGCCGGATTCCTGGTCGGCGTGCTCATCTGGATGATCGGGGCCACGGCGGTGCCCGCGATCGCGATGATCTTCGTGGACAACTTCGCGCGCCTGGTGCCGGGGTTCGATTCCGAGGCGGCCAAGGTGGGGCTGCTCGTGGCCACCTATGCCGTGCTGGTCTGGATCAACGTGCGCGGCGTGAAGCAGGGCACGCGGCTGATCGGCGTGGCCACGGTGGTCAAGCTCGCCCCGCTCATCCTGCTGGTGGTGGTCGGCGTGTTCGGCGTCCATACCGAATATCTCAAGCCCACCGCGCTGCCGGCCAAGCGCGATTTCGTGCGCGCGGCGATGGTGCTGGTGTTCGTGTTCGCCGGATTCGAGAGTGCGTTGGTGCCGAGCGGCGAGGTGCAGGATTCGTCGCGCACCGTGCCCCGCGCCCTGCTGATCGCCATGGGGGTGGTGACGGTGCTGTTCATCTCGCTGCAGCTCGTGGTGCAGGGGATCCTCGGGCCGCGGCTCGTCGGCACGTCCACCCCGCTGGCCGACGCCGCCGGCGTGGTGATGGGGGCGTGGGGCGTCAAGCTGTTCGCGGTGGCCGTGGTGGTCTCCGTGTTCGGCTTCCTGTCCGGCATGGCGCTGGCCATGCCGCGGGCGCTGTTCGCGTTCGCGCGCGATGGCTACGCGCCGCGGGTGCTGGCGTCGGTGCACCCGCGCTTCCGCACGCCCCACGTGGCCATCGTCGTCCAGGCGGCGCTGACCGTGGTGCTCGCGGCCACCAACGGGTTCGAGCGGCTGGTGGTGTTGGCCAATCTGGCGGCGCTGCTGGCCTATCTCGGGTGCTGCGCCGCCGCGTTCGAGCTGCATCGCCGCGACGTGCGCGGCGCGGGCGAGCCCTTCCGCCTGCCGGGCGGCAACGCGATTCCGGTGATCGCCATCTTCCTGGTCATCGGGCTGCTGTCGTCGGTCACGTTGCGCGAATGGCGCATCGCCGGGCTGGTGTTGGCCGTGGCCTCGCTGGTCTTCGCCTCCACCCGTCGCCCGCGCGCGTTCCGGGGCGCCGCGTCCTCCGCGTCATGACCGATCCGCTCCTCGCCTTCCGGCCCGAATTCCCGATCCTCGAGCGCACCACGTACCTGGTGTCCAACTCCCTGGGGGCCATGCCGCGAGGCGTGCCCGACCGGCTGGCCGAGTATGTGGACGAATGGGCCGAGCAGGGGGTGCGGGCGTGGGGACGGGCCTGGTGGCAGATGCCGTCCCGCGTGGGCGACGAGATCGCGCCGCTGATCGGCGCCGCGCCGGGCGAGGTGGTGATGGTGGGCAACGTGACGCTGGGCCAGGCCACGGTGCTGTCGGCCCTCGAGTATCCGCCGGAACGGAATCGCATCGTGATGACGGCGCTGGATTTTCCGTCGGTGCGCTACGTGTACGACCGGCTGGCGCGGCGGCTGGGCGCCGAGATCGTGGTCGTGCCGGCCAACGCCGACGGGATCAGCGTGGATGCCGCCGCGGTGGCGGCGGCGATCGACGAGCGCACCCGCCTCGTGTGCATCTCGCACGTGCTGTTCCGGTCGGCGTTCGTGATGGACGTGGCGCCGATCGCGCGGCGCGCGCACGAGATGGGCGCGCTGGTGTCGCTGGACGCGTTCCATGCCGTGGGCGTGCTGCCGGTGGACGTGAAGGCGCTGGGCGTGGACTTCCTCACCGGCGGCGTGCTCAAGTGGTTGTGCGGCGGACCGGGCGGCGGCTTCCTGTACGTGGCGCCGGCGGTGCAGGCCTCGCTCGAGCCGGCGCTCACCGGGTGGCAGGCCCACGCCGATCCGTTCGCCTTCGACACCGAGATGGCGTACACCGGCGGGATCTATCGCTGGCTCAACGGCACGCCGGCCATCCCGGCGCTGTATGCGGCCATCGAGGGGCCGCGCATCGTGCGGCGCGCCGGTGTGGAGGCGATCCGCGCCAAGAGCGTGCGCCAGACCACGCGCCTGCTCGCGCTGGCCGACGCGCGCGGATACCGCGTGAACACGCCGCGCGACGCGGCGCGGCGCGGCGGCACGGTGGCGTTCGACGTGCCACACGCCTACGAGGTCTCGCAGTATCTCCTGTCGCGCGACGTGCTCGTGGATTTCCGCCCCAATGCCGGCATCCGCGTGGCGCCGCACTTCTATACGGACGACGACGAACTCGACGCCGCCGTGGCGATGATCGACGACGCGCTGGCCACGGGCCGCTGGCGCGAGTTCGAGACGCCCGGCGCCGCCGCCACCTGAGCCACCGTGCCATGAAGAAACCCACGGCCCACCGCCTGCGCCGCCGGTACGTCAACCTCGAGCATCCGCTCGTGCTGCTGCGGTTCGAGGATGGGCACGAGATCCGCGTGACGAAGGGGCAGGGCAAGGCCTTCGACGCCTACGCCGGCGAGACGATCAAGGTCATCGCGATCTACGATCCGACGTCCGCCGAACGCCAGGTGCTGGACTCGCGCCGGGCCGAGGCCTTCGATCCCGCGTGATCCGCATCCTGCCCGAGCTGCGCCGCGCCATCGACGCCGGCGAGCCGGTGGTCGCACTCGAGAGTTCGGTGTTCGCGCAGGGGCTGCCGGCGCCCGCCAACCGCGAGTGCGTGCAGCGGATGACGGCGGCGGTGCGCGCCGGGGGCGCGCACGCGGCGATCACCGCCGTGGCCCACGGCGTGCCCACGTTGGGACTCGAGCCCGACGAACTGGAACGCTTCCTGGCCGGCGCCGGCGTGCGCAAGGTCTCGGCGCGCGACCTCGCGGCAGCGGTGGCGCAGCAGGCCGACGGCGCGACCACCGTGGCAGGGTCGCTGGCGCTGGCGCACCTGGCCGGGCTGCGGGTGTTCGCCACGGGCGGCATCGGCGGCGTGCATCGCGAGCCGGCGTTCGACGAATCGGCAGATCTGGTGGAGCTGTCGCGCACGCCGATGGTGGTGGTGTGCGCCGGCGCCAAGGCGATTCTCGACCTGGCGGCCACGGCCGAGCGTCTGGAGACGCTGGGCGTGCCGGTGGTGGGCTACCGCACGTCCGACCTCCCCGGATTCTACACCGCGGACACGGGCATCGCGCTGTCGTCGCGCACGGAATCGGCGGCCGAGGTTGCGCGGATGTTTACCGCGCACCGGGCCCTGGGGCGCCGGCAGGCGCTGCTCGTCGTGCAACCGCCTCCGGCTCAAGTTGCGCTTTCGCGGGTTGAGGTGGAGGACGCCGTGGGTCGCGCCGTGGCGCGGGCGCGCGCCGCGGGCGTGCGGGGCGCCGCGGTCTCGCCGTACCTGCTGGCGGCGGTGACGGAGGTCACGAAGGGGCGGTCCCTCACAGTGAACCTCGCGCTCCTGGAGCAGAATGCCGGGCTGGCCGCGGAGATCGCGGCGGCCCTCGTCGCCAGGCCGTAGCACCACCAAAATGCGTCGGGGCGGCGCAAAAATCACCGTTGAACTTCGCCGCTCGGTGACTGTACTATAGGCGTGTCCTCTCGAACCGGAGGTCTACATCCCCATGCCAACCCCGTTCCTGAGTTCCGAGGAGTACGACGAGCGTGCCCATCAACTCTACAACGAGGGGTTGTACGACGAAGCGTTGGATGTGCTGCGTGAGGGCTTGACGCTCTATCCGAACTCGGTGGAGCTGCACATCGGCGTGGGTTACGCGCGGTTGGCCAGGGAGGAATTCCCGTGGGCCCGGCGGAGTTTCGAGGAGGCGTTGGTGCTCGAACCCGAGCACGAAGACGCGCTGGCCGGCCTGGGCGAGACGCTGCTCAAGTTCGGGCAGGAGGACGCCGCCGTGCGCTGCTTCCGGCGCATCTTCGAGCTGGGGTACAGCGACGATCTCGATCTCATGCTCCAGGCGGGGCGCGCGCTGTTCCGCGAGGCGTCGCACCGGGAGCGGCCGCTGCTGTTCGAGCTGTCGCTGGAATTCTTCCACCAGGCGGTGGAGCAGGCGCCGGAGATGGCGGAGGCCGTGGCCTGCGTGGGCTACGCGCAGCACCGCGTGGGCGACGATACGGCGGCCATCCAGTCGTTGCGCAGCGCGCTGCAGCTCGATTCGGATCATGCCGAGGCGCGCATCTACCTGGCCAACATCCTGTACGACCGCGCCGAGTACGAGGGCGCGCTGTACCACTTCGAGCGCACGCGGCCCGAGGACCACTGGGATGAGCTGGGCATCTGGCGGCTGATCGAGCTCAAGCGGTCGATCTACAAGCTCGACGAGAACGACGGCGAGCTCACGCCGTGGAGCGCGCGGCTCACCGAACTCACCGAGGATCTCGATGAGGTGGACGAGCTGCTCATGGAGCTGGACACGGGGGAGGAGGACGAGGAGGGCGCGGCGTCGCGCGACCAACTCGAGATGTTCGGCACCCTGCTCACCGGGCTGGCCGACCGTGGCGGCGCGGAGCCGGCCGACGGGCACCAGGTGGTGGGCGGCGACGGCGCCAACTACGAAGGTTCGTGGGAGGAGATCGTGACCCGCATGCGCGACCGCGATGATCGCGAGGCGGCGGCGACGATCGAGGAATACATGAAGGGCAAGGCCCATCATGCGTTCACGCAGATGGGCGTGCAGCTTCCCAGCCACGATGCGGAGAGCTTTCTGCGGGCGAGCGCGAGCGCTGGCCTGCTGCGCATCGTCCGGTGAGTTCCACCGAGACCCGGGCGGCGCTGGCCGCGCTTGGCGCCGCCCGGACGATGATCGGTCGGCTCGATCCATCCCGCCGTCCTGAAGAGCTGACCGCCGACCTGATCGCCGCGTGGGTGTCGGTGGAGGACGCGCTGCGCAAGCTGATCGGCGGCAGCGCCGCCACCGGCACCGACTTGGTGCGTGACGCGCGCCAGCGGCAGTTGCTCACCTTCGAACAGGCCAACGCGCTCGCGGCGTTCCACGCCGCCCGCGAACGGCTGCGCGACGCGGGCTACCGGCCCGACGCCGCCGACCTCGCGGCGGCGCGCGCGGCGATCGCCGCGCTCGACGGCTCGCTCGCTCCACCGCCCGCTGCCGCGCCACCGCTCCAGCCTCCGGCCGCGGCCCACCCCGCGCCACCGCCCGCCATGCCCTCGATCACCACGCCGCCCGACGAACCCCGCGCGCGCCGGGTGGGCTGGCGCACGATTCTCGTGGCCCTCGTCGTGGCCGGCGTCGGCGCGGCCGCCTACTACTGGTTCGGCGGCCCGCGTCGCGCCGCGGTGATGAATCTGGCGATCACCGAGTTCGATCGTGGCGACACCGCGGCCGCGGCGCACGACTTTCGCCGCGCCCTGCTCATCGATCCCTCGTACGCGCTGCCGCACGTGTACCTGGCGCGGATGGCGCGCGACGTGGGCAACCTGCCGCTCGCCGACGAGGAGCTGCAGCTCGCGATCACCGCCGACCCGACCAACGCCCTCGCGCTGCGCGAGATGGGCGCGTACCTGTTCACGTCGCACAACTACGAGCTGGCCCGCAAGTTCTACGTGCGCGCCGTGGCGGCCAACCCCGAAGACCTCGTGGCCCAGGGCGATCTGGGGTGCACGCTGATCAAGCTGGGGCGCGTGGACGAGGGCGAACGGTGGATCACGCGCGCCGGCCCCGGGCGCTGGACGGCCTGCGTGACCGGCTCCACCCCGCCCGACCCGGCGCCCTGACCCGCCGGCGCGCGTCCTCGGACGCCCGCGTATCATTCCCCATCATGACCCAACTCCTCGACCCGCGCACGGTCCACCGCCGCGTGCTGCCCAACGGCCTCACCGTGCTCGTCCGCCGCGACGACTCGGCGCCCGTGGTGGCGATCGTCACCCACGTGAAGGCCGGCTACTTCGATGAGACGGACGACGTCGTGGGCATCGCGCACGTGCTCGAGCACATGTACTTCAAGGGCACGGCGCGGCGCGGCGTGGGCGAGATCGCCAAGCAGACCAAGGCGGTGGGCGGCTATCTCAACGCCGGCACGATCTACGACCACACCGTGTACTACACCGTGGTGCCGTCGTCGGGGTTCGCGGAGGCGCTCGACATCCAGGCCGACGCCTATGGCAATTCGCTCATCGACGCGGGCGAGTTGGGGCGCGAACTGGAGGTCATCATCCAGGAAGCCAAGCGCAAGGCCGACAACCCGAACGCCGTGGCCACGGAGACCCTGCACGAGCTGCTGTTCGATCGACACCGCATGCGCCGCTGGCGCATCGGCCGCGAAGACGGGCTGCGGCGGCTCACGCGCTACGACGTCGCGGGGTTCTATCGCAACTTCTACCGGCCGAGCACCACCATCCTCACCGTGGTCGGCGACGTGGACGTGGACGACGCGATGCGGCAGATCGAGACGCGCTACGGCGACGCGCCCGCCGGCGCGCCGCGCCGCGCGCCCGGAGCCTCGGAGGAGGGACTGCCGGGATTCCGCTATCGCGAGTTGAGCGGCGACATCACCCAGGCGCAGCTGGCGTTCGGCTGGCGCACGGTCTCGACGCTGCATCCCCACACGCCGGCGCTGGAATTGCTGGGCACCGTGCTCGGCACGGGACGCGCGTCGCGCCTCTACCGCGCCGTGCGCGAGCGGACGTTGGCGTCGTCGGTGACGGCGTATGACTACACGCCCACCGAGTTGGGCGTGTTCGTGGTGCAGGCCGAGGGCCAGCCCGGCACGCTGGCCGACGCGGCGCGCGCGGCGTGGGCGGAGATCCTGAGCGTGCGCGAACACGGCGTGGGCCCCGCCGAGGTGGACCGCGCGCAACGCATCCTCGACGCGCGCATGATCCGGCGGCTCGAGGACATGGAGGGGCAGGCCAATCACCTGGCCGCGTGGGAGGCGCTGGGCGGTTGGCAGATGGCCGACGCGTTCCACGACCGGCTGCTGTCGTGCACGGCGCAGGAGGTGACCGAAGCGGCCCGGCGGTATCTCGACCCGGAGCAGGCCAGCGCCCTGGTGTACCGGCCGGCGTCGGCGCCGGTCGTGGCGGGCGACACGGCCGCCATGCACGCCCTGCTCGGTGCGGTCACGCCCGCTCCGGCGCCGCATGCGCCCCGCCGCGCCGCCCCGGGGCGCCGGGCGGTGGTGCCCGGCGCGGCGTTCGAGCGCGAGGCGTGGGGCGTGCGCGTGTACCGCACGGCGCGCGGCGTGCCGGTGCTGGTGCGGCGCAAGCACGGTTCGCCGATGACGCACGTGGGCGTGTTCGTGCAGGGCGGAGCCACCGAGGAGACCGGGGCGACGGCGGGGCTCACGGCGCTGATGGCCCACGCGGCGCTCAAGGGCACGGCGCGGCGCACGGCGGCGGAGATCGCCGAGGCGGGCGAGATGCTGGGCGGCAGCGTGAACGCGGCCGTGGGGGGAGAGAGCTTCGGGTGGTCGATCTCGGTGCCCGCGCGCGGGTTCGCCGACGCCGTGGACCTGCTGGCCGACGTGGCGCAGCACGCGACGATCTCCGACGACGCGCTGGAGACCGAGCGGGCGACCGCGATCTCCGAGGTGATCTCGGGGCGCGACGACATGTACCGGTACCCGATGCTGCTGGCGCTCGCCGCGGCGTTCCCGTCGCATCCCTACGGCACGCCCACCGAGGGCACCGAGGCGTCGCTCGGGGCGATCACGGCCGACGCGGCGCGCGGCTGGCACGCGTCGCGCGTGCTGCGGTCGGCGTCGGTGGTTGGCATCGTGGGCGATGCCGATCCCGACGCACTGGCCGACGAGGCGGCGCGGGCGTTCGCCGACCTCGCGTACGCCGAGCCGCCGGCGGTGCCGGCGCCGGAATGGCCCCGACGGGTGGCGACGTCGGCGGAGTCGCGCGACAAGGCGCAGACGGCGCTGCTGATGCTCTTTCCCGGACCCTCGCGCGTGGACGACGACCGCTACGCGGCGGGCCTGGTGGCCGGGATCGCGAGCGGGCTCGGCGGCCGGTTCTTTGACGAGCTGCGCGAGAAGCAGTCGTTGGCGTACACCGTGCACGCCTTCGCGTCGGAGCGCCGGTTGGCGGGAACGTTCGGCGCCTACATCGCGATGTCGCCCGACCGCGAGGAGGTGGCGCGCCGCGGACTCCTGGCGGAGTTCGCCAAGCTGTGCGACGGGCCGGTGACCGCCGAGGAGCTGGCGCACGTGCAGACGTACGCGCTCGGCGTGCACGCCATTCGGCTGCAGCGTGGCGGCGCGGTGTTGAGCGACGCCATCGGCGCCTGGCTCAACGGTCGGCTGGAGGAGTTGGGCGAGTTCGAGGCCCGCGTGCGCGCCGTGACCCGCGACCAGATCCTCGCCCTGGCGCGGCGCTACTTCGATCCCGAGCGGCGCGTGGAAGGCATCGTGCGGGGTGTGGGCAAGGCGGTGTGAGGGCCGGGCCCGTCACGCCGCCCGGAACATGAAGTACGCCGCGCCCATCATGCACAGGCCGGCCCACAGGAAGTCCAGCCGCGGCGGCTGCTTCATGTAGAACACCGCGAACGGGACGAACACCGACAGCGTGACGATCTCCTGGATCATCTTGAGCTGGCCCAGCGTCATCACCTGGTAGCCGATGCGGTTGGCGGGCACCTGGAACATGTATTCGAAGAATGCGATGGACCAACTCACGATCGCGGCGACGTACCATTTGCGGTCGGCGAGATTCCGCAGGTGCGCGTACCACGCGAAGGTCATGAACGTGTTCGACAGGATGAGCAGGCCGACGGTTTGGAAGACGGGCGACATGCGATGACGTTCCTCGGCTGGCGTTCGCGGGGCGCGTGGGGACGGCGGGCAAGTTGCTGCGCGCGGCGCTCCGGGGCAACGGGAGCGCCGCCGGCTACCCGATGGCGCGCATCTCGGTGCGCACGTCGCGCGGCGCGAGCCGGCGCGTGAACACCTCCAGGGCCTTGAGCGGCTCCTGGGTGGATAGCGTGAGCATGTCCAGGATCAACCGGCCGCGGTCGGGGAGCGCGTGCACGATCAGATGGCCGGGCTCGAGCAGCAGCACGGCGGTCATCCCGCCGCGCGGCCGCTCGTGCAGCGCCGGCGGGGCGAGCGACGACAGCCCGGCCCCACCCACCGCCGCGATGAGCAGTCCCGTGATCAGCGGCAGATCGCGGAGCTGCTCGTCGCGCACGCCCGACAGATCGGCCGTGAGATGGGTGAAGGCCGCGGACACGTTATGGGGTGGGGCCCGATCCGCCGCGCGCGCCGCGCCCCGGTTCCGGGGCGCGGTTGAACGAACGCAGCGGCGGCGGCGAGGGCAACGGCGCCGTCATCGAGCGGTGGCCGTTGGCATCCACGGCGCGCACGCCCGCCCATTCGTCGTCGAGCTGGGTGTGCAGCACGTAGTTGGTGACGTTGCCCACGTCCACCACGCGCTCGTACTGCGGCGAGATGGTGCGGCGGATGAGCACCTCGTACTTCACTGCGCCGGGCGACGGCTGCCACGACAGCGCCCACGCCTGCCCGCCCGACGCGCCGTGCGCCTCGCGCACGGCGCGCGCGTCCTGCGGCGTGATCGGCGCCGCGGCGATGGACGCCACCGTCATCGCGTTGGCCCGCGCCACGTTGGCCAGATAGCCGAAGTTCACGAACTGGAACTGGTCGGTGGGCAGGTGCTGGTGGTTGTAGTTCTCGAGCGGTTCGCTGAACCGCAGGCCCGCCCATCCGCTCTCCACGTACGGCATGTGGTCGCCGCCGCGCTGGATGCGGTCGATGCGCCAGATCGGATTCACGGTGAAGCCGTGCAGGTAGAGGTGCCCGAGCGCCCACACGTACCGGCCCAGCTCGCGGCTCGGCGAGTTGTCGGGGTCGGCGGCGAAGATCCGCACGTGCGTGGAGTCCACGGTCCCGTCTTCGGCCTGGACGTCGCCCGCGATGTCGTCGGTCATCCCGGCGAGCACCGTGTACCCGCCGTCCTTGAGCCGCTTGGCGAGATGGGTGGAGCCGAGCAGTCCCTGCTCCTCGCCGGCGTAGATCGCGAACACGATCGTGGCGTTCAGGCCGTGCGGGTAGCGCTTGGCGAACGTGCGCGCGAGTTCGAGCACCGCCGAACTGCCCGAGCCGTCGTCATCGGCGCCCGGGGCCGTGGTGGTGGTGTCGTACCCGCCGCCCGGGAGGCTGCAGACGCAGGAGTCGTAGTGTCCGCCGATCACGATCACGTGCGTGGTGTCGCGGCCCGGCAGCCAGCCGAGGACGTTGACCACGTTCACCGTGGGGCGCGCGGGATCGCGCATGACCTCCACCATCGCCGGGTCGTATTCCACGCGCAGGCATCCGCCGCAGTCCTTGCTGATCGCTTCCATCTGCGCGTGCAGCCAGCGCCGCGCCGCGCCGATGCCGCGCGTGGACGACAGCGTGTCGGACAGCGTGTTCCGGGTGCCGAACGAGACGAGCGCCGAGTCGGTGGCGCGGAGTCTCGAGGGCGAGATGTCGTGGAGGACCGCGGTGACGGTGGCGTCGCGCACCAGTCCCTGCGTGGGACCGAGGGGCGTGGACGCGGTGGTCTGGGCGGCGAGCGGGCGAGGAGCGGCGAGAAGAACGAAGAGGGCGAGGGGGGGGAGGGCGAGGCGGAGCGGTAGGCGTGTCATGGCACTCGGTTGGGCCGCGACCCGTGAGCGTTCGCGGCGGTCAGAACATGGACATGGCGAGGAACGACCGGAGCGAATCGTTGGTCTGGCGCAGTCGCGTGGAGAGCAGCCGCACCACGGCCCACAGCACCTTGTACGCCAGCTCGCGGTCGAAGTCCAGCAGCATCTCGAAGTCCGGACGGGTGATCGTGAGCGCCGTCGTGCCGCCGTTGGAGATGGCGTGCGTGGAGCGCTCGCTGCGGTCGAAGACGGCCATCTCGCCGAACAGCGCGCCCGGTTTGAGGATGGCCAGAGCCTCCTCGCCGCTGCCGGGCACGTCGCGGCTGATGCGCACTTCGCCGTCGGTGATCAGGTACAGGCGGTTGCCGGATTCGCCTTCGTGGAAGATGTACTCCCCGGAGACGAACTTCTCCTCCTTGCACAACTCGGCCACCGCCCGGAGCTCCTCGTCGTCGAGCCCCTTGAAGATCGTCACGTGGCGCAAGAGCTCGATGACTTCCGACATCCGGACCTCGGGAAACTGGGCGGAAGTGGCAAGCTAGGTCGCGCATGGAGCGGTGGCAAGCACGGGGGGCGGGCGGTAGCTTTTGGGCCATGCACGCTCGGCGGGGGCTCAACCACCTCCCCAATTGGATCTCGTTCTCGCGGCTTCTCATGGCCGGGGCCTTCGTGGGCAGCGATGCGACGGAGACCCGCATCGCGCTGATCGGCCTGGCCGCCGTCACCGATTTCCTCGACGGGTACATCGCGCGCCGCGCGCAGGTCACCAGCTCGTGGGGGGCCCTCCTCGACGCATTCGCCGACCGCGTGTTCGTGCTCGTGGCCATCTCCACGTTTCTGTTCACCGGAGCGATCGGCACCGCGGGCTACTTCATCATCATCTTCCGCGACCTGATGACCGCCGTGGGATTCCTCGTGGCGCGCATCATCCCGTGGTTGCGGCCGGTGGAGTTCCGCGCCCGGTGGCTGGGCAAGATCGTGACCTCGCTGCAACTCCTCACCTTCGTGGCGATCATGGTGCGGCCGGGCTGGGTGCGCGCGCTGCTCGCCGCCGTGCTCGCGACGTCCCTGTGGGCCGTCGCCGACTACACGTTCGCGCTGTGGCGCGGCAGGGTGCGATGAGCCGTGTCGCGGCGGCGCTCGTGGCGCTCGTGGCGCTCGCCACGGTGTGGACCGCGCCCGCCGGCGCCCAGCGCATCGCGCCGCGCCCGGAATTCCGCGCCGACGTGCTGGGCCCCGGCCCGTATTCCGTCCAACTGGGCGCGGGGGTGAATCTCGGCGCCGGCTACTATCAGCGGCTGGAACTCGACGCCGGGGCCGGCGCGGTGGACCGCAACCACGCGCTGGTGGGCGCCGGCCGCGTGGATGCGCTCATGCGCGTGCTGCTCGATCCGTTCGGGCGCGAGCGCTGGGGGCTGTCGCTGGCCGGTGGGGTGAGCGCGCGGTACGAGGCCGGCGACAAGGTGCGGCCCTACCTCGTGGGGGCGCTCGACTTCGAGGGGCCGCTCACGCACGGCACGCGCGTGGCGTACCAACTCGGGCTGGGCGGCGGCCTCCGGCTGGGCATCGTCCTGCGCCGGTCAGACAGCTTGTGGCGATGAGATCGGGAACCAGCGGGCAACGGGTGAACGCCGCCGCCTGCGGCAGTCGGTGCGCCGCGGACACCTGAAAGCCATCAGCTGGCGTGGGGCACGCCCAACTGATGGCTGCGACTGAGTACCGCGTACCGCCAACCGCTCACTGCGCGGTCACGCCGCGTTCGCGGCTCCAGCTTCATCGGCGGGCGTATTGGATTTCGGCGGCTGGGCAAATCGCAGCCCGAGCTTCTTCAACTCCTCGAAATCCCCTTCGGCCAGCTCCGGGTACCGCTCGACCATGTACTTCATGGTGTCGTCAAACCATTCCTGCTGGTGCTCCGGCTCGGAGCCGCTCACGTCACACCGCATGATGTGTTGGAACAGTTCGTCGCGAGCTTCCTCGAATGGACTCGGCGTATTGGGCGATGAAAGCGCGCCCCGCCGTTGCTTGGTCTTGGCCATTTATCCAGGTAAAAGTGAAAGAAATGGTGCACCCGTAATCTAATGAATGACGAGCCTCCGTGTACCGCGGCCGTCAATTTGTATACGGATCGCTGGCGGCAAGTGTTTGCAGGGCCGCCGGAAGGCGAGAATCGCCAGGTCCCGAGGGGGCCGAATTGCTTGCGTGGCCCAACGGGCCAGGTCTAGCTTTGACGCAACGGCACCGCGGGCGCGGCGCCCTGCCTACCGGCGGCCCAAGCCGAGGAACCCCAATATCACATGGCCAAGAAGCAAGCGAACCCAGGACGCAAGCGCGCCGGCGCGGTGAAGGCCGCCAAGACCAGCCCGGCGATGCGCGGATTCTACATCCTGATCGGCGTCATCGCCGTGGTCGGCATCGGCGCCCTTTCCTACCTTTCGGCCAGGCCCAAGCAGGCGGCGGCGGAGTGGGACAGCACGCTGCCCAAGCTCACCGCCATGGGGCACCTCGAAGGAAGCGACAGCGCCAAGCTCGAGGTCATCGAGTTCGCCGATTTCGAGTGCCCGGCGTGCGGGCAGTTCGCCACGCTCACCGAGCCAGACGTGCGCACCCACCTGATCGACTCGGGCGTGGTGGCCATCCGGTTCATGGACTTCCCGCTGCCGATGCACGCCAACACGTGGTATGCCCATCGGGCCGCCTGGTGCGCCGCGGACCAGGGCAAGTTCTGGCCCATGCACGACGCGATCTACAACTATCAGGACAGCTGGAACACCGAGGCCACCAACGATCCCAACAAGGTGCTCTCGGGCATCGCCAAGGGCGTGGGCCTGAACATGGATCAGTACGCGGCATGCATCGCCGCCAAGAAGTACCAGGCCCAGATCCAGGCGAACGCCACCGAGGCGCAGAACCGCCAGGTGGATCAGACGCCCACCTTCGTGTTCGGGAGCAAGGTGATCGGCGGCTATGAGACGTTCGATCAATTCCGGGCCAACGTCGAAGAGGCGATCGCCGCCAAGGCCGCCGCCGCCAAGGCCGCCGCAAAGAAATGACAAAACGCATGACGTTGGCGGTGCTGGCCCTGCTCGGCACCCTGCTGGCGGCCTACCTCACCCTGCACGACATGGGCATCATCGGCACGCTGGCTTGCGGCAGCGGTGATTGCGAGATCGTGCAGACCAGCCGGTGGTCCATGCTGTTCGGCGTGCACGTGGCGGTGTGGGGGGTGGCCTACTACGCGCTCATCTTCGTGGTCGCGATGGCCGCCGCCCAGGAGCAGTTCGCCGCCGACCGCCGCCTGTCGCTGGCGCTCGTGGGGCTCACCGGCTGGGGCGTGATCTTCAGCGGGTGGCTCACCTACCTCGAGCTCTTCCGCATCCACGCCATCTGCCGTTGGTGCGTGGGGTCGGCCAGCATCGTCGCCGTGTTGTTCGTGCTCTCCGTGCTCGACTTTCGCGACCAGCCGCGCCCCGTGATCGGCGAGTAGCGCGGGGCCGTGCTAGCTCTCGATCGACTCGTACTGCTCCTTCAACTTCGCCACCACGCCGGGATCGGCCAGCGTCGTCGTGTCGCCGAGCGCGCGGCCCTCGGCGATGTCGCGCAGCAGCCGCCGCATGATCTTGCCCGACCGTGTCTTGGGCAGATCGGCTGAGAACAGCACGTCGTCGGGTTTAGCGATGGCGCCGATCTTCTCGGCCACGAATTCGCGCAACTCGTCGTGCAGCGCCGCTGAGGGCTTGAAGCCTTCGCGCAGGGTGACGAAGGCCGCCAGGGCCTGCCCCTTGAGTTCGTGCGTCTTGCCGACCACGGCGGCCTCGGCCACCGCGGGGTGTTCCACGAGCGCCGATTCCACTTCCATGGTGCCGATGCGGTGGCCGGCCACGTTGAGCACGTCGTCCACGCGGCCGAGGATCACGTAGTAGCCCTCGGCATCGCGCTTCACGCCGTCGCCCGGGAAATACAGATCGGGGCGGCCCGGCCACTTGGTGAAGTACGTGCTCACGTATCGGTCGTCGTCGCCCCAGATGGTGCGGAGCATGGACGGCCACGGATGCGTGAGCGCCAGCAGGCCGCCGCCCACGGGAATGGGCCGGCCCTCCGCGTCGAGCAGCGCCGCGGCGTAGCCCGGCAGCGGCTGCGTGGCGCTGCCGGGCTTGGTTTCGGTGAGGCCGGGGAGCGGCGAGATGACGATCGCCCCCGTCTCGGTCTGCCACCACGTATCGACGATCGGACACCGCTCGTGGCCGATGTGCTTGTGGTACCACATCCACGCTTCGGGATTGATCGGCTCGCCCACCGAGCCCAGCAGCCGCAACTGCGACAGGTCGTGCCCGGCGGGATGCTGCGCGCCCCATTTCATGAACGCGCGGATGGCAGTGGGCGCGGTGTACAGGATGGTCACGCCGTACTTCTCGCAGATCTCCCAGAAGCGGTCCTTCTCGGGCCAGTCCGGGGCGCCTTCGTACATCACGCAGGTGGCGCCGTTGGAGAGCGGGCCGTAGGTGAGATACGAGTGCCCGGTCACCCAGCCCACGTCGGCGGTGCACCAGAAGACGTCCGCTTCCTTGAGATCGAACACTTCCTTGGTCGTGGTGGTGCATCCCACCAGGTAGCCGCCGGTGGTGTGCACGATGCCCTTGGGCTTCCCCGTGGTGCCCGACGTGTACAGGATGTACAGCACGTCCTCGGCGTCCATCGCCTCGGGCTCGCACCACTGGCTGGCCGTGCGCATGAGGCGGTGCCACCAGTGATCGCGCCCTTCCTTCATGTCGGCGAACGCTTCGTCGCCGCCGGCGCCGGGGCGGCGCTGCACCACGACCACGTTCTGGATGGACGGCGTCTCCTCGAGCGCCTTGTCGCAGTTGCGCTTGAGCGGCACGATCCCGCCGCGACGGTAGCCGCCGTCGGCCGTGATGAGCAGCTTGCACTCGGCGTCGTTGATGCGGTCGCGCAGCGACTCCGGCGAGAACCCGCCGAACACCACCGAATGCGGCGCGCCGATGCGCGCGCAGGCGAGCATCGCGATCACGGCTTCGGGAATCATCGGCAGATAGATCGCCACGCGGTCGCCGCGCGCGACGCCCAGCGACTTGAGCACGTTGGCGAACTTGTTGACCTCGACGTACAGATCCCAGTACGTGAGCGTGCGGCGGTCCCCGGGCTCGCCTTCCCAGATGAGGGCCGCCTTGTTGCGGCGCTCCCCGCGCACGTGGCGGTCCACGCAGTTCACCGACGCGTTGAGCTTGCCGCCCAGGAACCACTGGGCGTGGGGCGGCGTCCACTCGAGCACCGTCCGATAGGGCTCCATCCACTCCACCGCGCGCGCCTGGTCGGCCCAGTAGGCCGGGATGTCGCGGGCCGCGCGCTCGTAGACCGCGGGGTCGGAGACGACGGCCGTGGCGGCGAAGGATCGCGGCGGCGGGAACTTGCGGTTCTCCTGGAGGAGGACGGAGATATCAGTCATGGAGAATGGCCGGTGAGACGGGACGACGCGGGCACGATCGACGGGGATCCGGAGGGGCAGTTGATACTGCGGATTGGCGGGGGGCGAGGCAAGGTGCGGACGCGAGTGTCGCATGGTCGCGCCCGTGGGGTATCTTCATCCGATCCCCTCGCACGAGTCTCGATCGGCGCATGACCAGGCCCGGCAGCGATCATCCCGAGGCACGCGGCGCGGCGTCCCTGTCCGGCGTCCGCGTGGTGGTCACGCGCGCCGCGCAGGCGGCCTCGTCGTTCACGACCGCGCTGACCGCGCTCGGGGCCGACGTGGTCGAGATGCCGGCCACGCGCATCGAGCCGCTGGATGCGGCGCCGGTGCGGGCCGCGATCGCGGATCTCGCCCGGTACGACTGGGTGCTGTTCACCAGCCAGAACGCCGTGCAGATGTTCTGGAAGGCGCTGCACGACGCGGGGCGCGATGCGCGGCCCATGGCGGGCCGGCGCGTGGCGGTGGTGGGCCCCGCCACGGCGGGCGCGCTCCAGGCGTTGGGCATCGCGGTGGACGTGGTCCCGCCCCGGTTCGTGGCCGAGGGGCTGTTGGAGACGCTCGGGGCGCGGGACGACGTCCGGGGCCGCCGCGTGCTCTACCTCGCGGCGGCGGGCGCGCGCGATGTGCTTCCCGAGGGGCTGCGGACGCTGGGCGCGACGGTGGACGTGATCGCGCTCTACCGATCCGCCCCCAATGTCGAGGGCGCCGCGGCGATGCGCGAGCGGCTGCTGCGCGGCGAGATCGACGTGGTCACGTTCACGGCCGGGTCGTCGGTGCGCGCGTTCGTGGACGCGGTGGGGGCCGACGCGGCGGCGCGCGCGGGAATCGCCACGATCGGCCCCGCCACGTCGGCCGTGGTGCGCGCGCTGGGGCTCACGGTGCGCTCGGAGGCCGATCCGTCCACGCTGGACGGGCTGGTGACGGCCGTGGTCGCCTCCCGGCGCTGAGCGCGGCTACATTTCAGAACGCGCGACTCCCCGTCCATTCCCCAATGGCCACTCAGACCCCGATTCGCATCGCCACACGGTCCTCCGATCTGGCCCTCTACCAGGCCAACCTGGTGAAGGGGCTGCTCGAGGGACGCGGCGTGGCCGCCGAGCTGGTGACGTTCAAGACGGTGGGCGACAAGAAACTCGACGAGCCGCTCAGCGCCATCGGCGCCAAGGGCCTGTTCACCATGGAACTCGAGCACGCGCTCGGCAAGGGCAAGGTGGACTGCTGCGTGCACTCGCTCAAGGATCTGCCCACCGAATCGCCCGACGGGCTGGCGATCGGCGCCGTGCTCCGGCGCGAGGACCCGCGCGACGTGCTGGTGATCGGCGACGTGATCCAGGCCGAGTCGCTGGACGAGTTGCCGCGCGGCTCGCGGGTGGGCACGTCGAGCCTGCGGCGGCGGGCACAACTCGCGGCGCGGCGCCGCGATCTCGATATCGTCGAGCTGCGGGGCAACGTTCCCACGCGGATCAAGAAGGTGGACGCGGGCAGCGTGCACGCGGCCATTCTCGCCGCCGCCGGCCTGCACCGTCTGGGCGTCGCGCAGCGCATCACCGCGGTGCTCGACGCGCCCGACTGGCTGCCGGCGCCGGGGCAGGGCGCGATCGCGATCCAGATCCGCGGCGACGACGCGCGCCTGCGCGAGCTCGCGGGCGCGCTCAACGACGCCCGCACGATGACCGACGTGCGCGCCGAACGCGCGTTCCTGGGCGCGCTCGAGGGCGGGTGCCAGGTGCCGATCGGCGCGTTGGTGATGCCGCGCGGCGGCGGGTTCGTGCTGCACGGCCTGATCGCCGACCTCGACGGCCGCCGCGTGGTGCGCGGCGAGATCGTGCTCGACGAGGCCGACCCCGAGCTGTGTGGCGTGCGGCTGGCCAATCAGCTGCGCGGCGAAGGGGCGACGGAGATTCTGGAGGGGCTGCGGCGGGCGCAGCATCTGCCGTCGCCGCAACCGGAGTGATTCCCAGGCGGGCGCGGCGCCACCGGCGATCGCGTCCCCAGAACGCAGGATGATCGCATGGCCATGTTTCCCGAGTACCGTCCGCGGCGCCTGCGTCGCACCGCGCCCCTGAGGCGTCTGGTGCGCGAGACGCACCTGTCGGCGTCGCAGCTCGTGCTCCCGATGTTCGTGCGCCCCGGCCACCGGGTGCGCGTGCCTGTGGACTCGATGCCCGGCGTGGCGCAACTCTCCGTGGATGAGCTCGTGCGCGAGGCCGCCGCGGCCGCCGCGGCCGGCGTGGGCGGCGTGCTGCTGTTCGGCATCCCGGAGCACAAGGATGCCATCGGCACCAGCGCGTGGGACGACCAGGGGCCGGTGCAGCAGGCGGTGCGCGCGCTCAAGCGCGAGGTGCCCGACCTCGTGGTGATCACCGACGTCTGCCTGTGCGAGTACACCGACCACGGACATTGCGGCGTGCTCAAGGACGGCGACGTGGACAACGACGCCACGCTCGATCTGCTGGCCCGTGAGGCCGTGTCGCATGCCGCGGCGGGCGCCGACATCGTGGCGCCGAGCGACATGATGGACGGCCGCGTGGGGGCCATCCGCGGCGCGCTCGACGACGCGGGGTTCGCGCACACGCCCATTCTGAGCTACGCCGCCAAGTTCGCCGGTCCGTTCTACGGGCCGTTCCGCGACGCCGCCGAGTCCACGCCGCAGTTCGGCGACCGCCGCAGCTATCAGATGGATTCGGCCAACGCCGACGAGGCGCTGCGCGAGGTGGAGTTGGATATCGCGGAAGGAGCCGACATGCTGATGGTCAAGCCGGCGGGGCCGTTCCTGGATGTGATCCGCCGCGTGAAGGACGCCACCGGCTACCCGCTGGCCGCGTATCAGGTGAGCGGCGAGTTCAGCATGATCAAGGCGGCGGCGGAGCGGGGATGGATCGACGGCGAGCGCGTGATGATGGAGTCGCTGCTCGGCATCCGGCGGGCCGGCGCCGACGTGGTCATCACCTACTTCGCCGCCGAAGCGGCCGCGGTGATCGGCCGCGGGGAGCGCTGAGCCGTGCTCAATCTGTGGCGCGATCTGGCGCCGGGCGCGAATCCCCCCGAGGTGATCACGGCGGTGATCGAGATTCCCCAGGGGAGCCGCAACAAGTACGAACTCGACAAGCCGTCGGGGCTCATCAAGCTCGACCGCGTGCTGTATTCGGCCGTCCACTACCCGGCGGACTACGGCTTCATTCCGCGTACGCTGCACGACGACGGCGACCCGATGGACGTGCTCGTGCTGCTCAAGGAAGAGACCTTCCCGGGGTGCATGATCGACGCCCGCCCGATCGGCGTGCTGCATATGCTCGACCGCGGCGAGCCGGACGACAAGATCCTCGCCGTGCCCACGCACGATCCCTACTCGCAGGAGTACTTCGACATCGCCGATATCCCGCAGCATCTGCTCCGGGAGGTGGCGCAGTTCTTCGTGAGCTACAAGGAGCTGGAAGGGAAGAAGGTGGAGATCGTGGGATGGGGAAAGAGCGGCGAGGCGATGGCGCTCATCACCCAGTCCATCGCGCAGTACGACCGGGCATATCTGACGCCGGGCCCCTGACCGGGTGAACCGGCGCGCCGCCAGGGGATCTGCTTTACAACGCAAAGTACTTGCCACTGTCGGGGCCCGCCTGTACCTTGCAGCCACGGAGCATCTCCCCGGCCCCATGCCCGACTTCGTCTGAGTCCATGCCGCGCACTCCCCCGTCGTCCAACCGTAAACCGCCGCCGCCCAGCCGCGCGCGCCGGATCGCCTGGCTCACGGCGTTCGTGGTGATGACGGTGGGATGCGCCGCGATGGCGGGATGGCTCGATCTGCACAACGGCGACGTGCAGGGCACGATCCAGGTGGTGGCCGTCTCGTCGTTCGCCGTCTCCGCGCTGTTCGCGCCCGGCGGTTGGCTGGGCGGGATTCTCGTGGGCTTCGGCGTCCCGCTGGCGCACCTGTATGCCCGCCTGGCCGGCATCCCGCTGCCGTACGCGGCGCCGCAGGTCCTGTCCAGCTTCGTGCAGTTGATTCCGGCCGTCGCCGGATCGATCACCGGCCTCGCGTTGCGCGCCGGAGTGCGTCACGCGCGGAGCTGAGCGCGGTCGCCGCGGCTAGTCCTCGGGATCGCGCGTCCGCACCGACAGGTCGGACATCAGCGCCCAGCCGGTGATCCGCACCACGGGCGCGCCGTGCCGCAACGAGCGGCTGGCCACCGAGCGATCGGACACCGACGCGAGCAGCGGCATGGCGTCGGTGACCACGTGCACGTGCGACGGGACCGTGATCCGCACCGAAGCCCAGGTGGCCTTCACATGGATCTCCGTGACGCCGTCGGAGAGCTGCGCCTCGCGCAGGTCCAGGTGCGTGTCGGACAGCACGGCCACCACATCGAGCCGTTGCGGCGGGATCCAGGCGCCGCGCCGCACCCGGCTGCTCAGCACCGACACCATGCGCGAGTGAACGATCTGCGAGGGGGCCGGTGCCGGCCGGGTGGCGGGCGTCGCAGGCGCCCCCTCGATGGCGGGCAGGTCAGACGCCAGGGCGCGGATCTCGGCCACCGACGCGGCGCGGTACACCATCTCGAGTCGCGTCTCGAGCTCTTCGATCGACAGGTTGTCGTTGGCGAAATGCCGGGACAGGAGCGTGATGACGCGCTCGCGCTCCTGCTCCAACGCCTGGAGCGACGGCGGCTGTCCCGGCGATGTCATGGCGCCGCCGGGTCAGGCCGCCGCGTCGGCGGGCCCGTGGCGCAGGAACGTCCACTCGTACACCAGCGCCGCCACGATGCCGCCGATGATCGGGCCGATCCAGTAGATGAAGTGGCCCTCGAACACGCCGCTCACGAGCGCCGGGCCGAACGAACGGGCCGGATTCATCGACGCGCCCGTGGACGGTCCGATGGCGAGGACGTCGGCGACGATCGTGAGGCCGATGGCGAACCCTCCAACTTTGGGCCCCTTGGGATCCACGACCGTGCCGAAGAACGCGAACACGAGGAAGAAGGTGGCGATCGCTTCGAGCCCGATGGCGTGCATGGTGGACACGTTGCTGGCCACCCACTGCCCGCCCAGGCGGCCCGCGGCGCCGGTGGCCGCGGGGAAGAGCGCCCGGAGGACGAGCGCGGCGACCACGGCGCCGGCGCACTGGGCCACCACGTAGAACAGCGCGGCGCTGGGGCGGAGGCGCCCCGCGACGGCCATGCCGATCGTGACGGCGGGGTTGAGGTGGCCCGACACGCGCATCGTGGCCGTGACGAGCACCGCCATGATCACCCCCTGCGCGATGGCGATGTCGATGAGCGGCACGGCGGCGCTGGCCACGTAGCCGTTCAGGATCGTCGCCCCCCCGATGAACACGAGCGCGAAGGTGCCGACGAATTCAGCGACGATCGGCCGCTTGAGGTCTTGCATGCGGTGAGGCTCCGGGGTGGGGAATTGGGACTCGCCTGCTGCTCACAACGCTACGCGCGGTAGCGGGTGAGGTCCAGTGATCACCGGCCGCCGGCGACGGGCGGCCGGGGCCTGCCCCGTCACTCGGCGCGGCGCAGCACCACGGCGGCGTTGATCCCGCCGAATCCGAACGAGTTGCTCAGCGCGTAGTCCACTCGCGCGGCGCGGCCGGCGTTGGCGATGTAGTCCAGGTCGCACCCCGGGCCGGGCGTCTCGAGGTTGAGCGTGGGCGGCAGCCATTCGCGCTCCACGGCCAGCGCCGTGATCGCGAGCTCGAACGCGCCCGAGGCGCCCAGTGCGTGGCCGTAGTACGCCTTGGTGCTGCTCACCGGCGGCGGCGCCGCGGACGCGCCGAACACGCGTTTGAGCGCCGAGGTCTCGGTGGAATCGTTGAGGGGCGTGGAGCTGCCGTGCGCGTTCACGTAGCCCACCTCGTGCGCGGCCACGTGCCCGTCGTCGAGCGCCAGCTGCATGGACCGCGCGGCCTGCGAGCCGTCGGGGCGGGGCGCGGTCATGTGGTGGGCGTCGTTGGAGTATCCGAACCCGACGATCTCGGCGTACACGTGCGCGCCGCGCGCCAGCGCGCGCGTCCGCTCCTCGAGCACGAGGACGCAGGCGCCCTCGCCCATGACGAAGCCGTCGCGGTCGCGATCGAAGGGGCGCGACGCCCGCGCCGGATCGTCGTTGCGCGTGGACATCGCGCGGATGATCGCGAACGCGCCGAAGCAGAGCGGGGCCAGCGGCGCCTCGGCGGCGCCGGCCAGCATCACGTCGGCGTCGCCGTCGCGGATGGCGCGGAACGCCTGGCCGACGGCGATCGTCCCCGACGCGCAGCTCATCGCGTTGGTGCTGTTGGGGCCCTGCACGCCGAACTCGATGGCGATGTTGCAGCTCGCGGCGCCGGCGAACACGGTGAGCGCGAGCGACGGGTCCACCGCCTTGAACCCGTCGCGCAGCGCCACGCCGACCTGCGTTTCGGCGAACGCCACGCCGCCCAGCGCCGAGCCCATCATCGCGCCCACGCGCTCGCGGTTCTCGACTGCCAGGTCCAGGCGCGCGTCGTCCACCGCGAGACGGGCCGCCGCCACCGCGAGCTGCCCGAAGCGATCGAGCCGCTTGGCGCGCTTGCGCTCCAGGAAATCGTCGGGGCGGAAGTCGGCGATCTCGGCGGCATTGCGGCTGCGGAACATGGCCGGATCGAAGCGCGTGAGCGTGCGCACCGCGCTGCGCTCCCGGCGCAATCCGTCCCACAGCCCGTCCCGCGTGGTGCCGATGGGGGTGATCGGGCCGATGCCCGTGATGACGACTCGCCTGCGACCGGTCATGCGCTGCTCCAGGAGTGAGATCACGCCGACTGTTCGGCGACGCGGGCCAGGCCGGCCAGGGTGCGCGACGCGATGCCGTGCACGAAGAGCGGACCGATCACGCGCCGGGCCGCCAGATCACCAATCAGCGGCCACGGCGGCCCGTTCCACATGTGCAGGATCTTGACCGTCGTGCCGGCGGCGTCCTGCCGGAACGCCCACAGCACTTCCATGTGCCGGGTGACGCCGCGGATGTGGCGGTAGCGGATCCACGGGGCGCCGCCGGCGCCGTCGGCCACCTGCATCTCCGACGTCCACCACGTGGGCCAGGCGACGAGGCCGAACGGGCGCACGGCCGCCATCGTCACCACGCCGCCGCCGTCTGAGGTGCGCTCCAGGAACCGCACGCGGCGGTAGTGCGGCAGCAGCGCCGGCCAGTGCTCGACGTCGCGGGCGAGCGCGAAGATCACGCCCAGGGGAGCCGCCACCAGCTGCTGGTCGAGCGTGATCATGCGCGCCGACGGCGGCATGTTGCCGAGCGCGAACGGGGCGCCGCTGGCGGCGCTCACCGGCCGGCCACCCGCGCACTCCAGACGGCGGTGAGCCGATAGCCCAGCCGCCGCCGCACGCGCGGCGTGGCGCCGGTGGCGTCGCGCACCAACGCCGCCAGTTCGCCGGCGGTGAATCCGCGCAACACCGACACCACGCCGTCGTGGCGCGTGACGGCATGGAATCGGAGCGGGAAGCTCGCGAGCCAGAATCCGGCGGCCGCCAGCCAGCTCCGTCGGAGGTCGCTCACGATCACGGCGTGCCGCGCCACGCGGTGCAGCTCGCGCACCAGGCGCACGGCGTCGTCGCGAACGAAGTGATGCAGCAATTGCGAACAGATCACCACGTCAACACTGGCGGTGGCAAAGGGAAGCGCAAGGGCATCGCCGCACACGGCGTACGTCATCCGCCCGCGGGCGGCGGCGAGCAGGGGCTCGGCCACGTCGTATCCGACGGTGGTGAGCGCGCCGGCGCGGCGCGACGCGCGCGCCGGGATGTCGGCCAGTCCGGTGCCCACGTCGAGCAGGGTGGGGGCCGGCCCCGCCAGCGGCAGCGCCGCGCGCAGCTCGCGCAGCACGGCGCGGGTGCCGCCGAGCACGGTGTTGGAGCGCACGACGTCGCGTTGCGACCGCTCGCGCAGCGGGCCCGGGGTGGCGGGGTCGTCGAGGATCTCGACCCCCCGGCGGCGCGCGGGGGTGAGCCACCCCATCAGCGTTCGAGCTGGGCGTAGCCGCCGCGGTAATAGAGCAGCGGCCGCTCCTGGCGCACCGTGGCGCGCTCCACCTCGCACACGAAGACGGTGTGATCGCCGGCCGCATGCCGGTGGCGCACGCGGCACTCGAGATGAGCGAGCGCCTCGTCGAACAGCACCACGCCGCGCTCGCCGCGCGTGTAGCCGATGCCGTCGAACCGATCCGACTCGAGTTCTGCGAACCGGCGCGACAGCGCCTCCTGGCCCGACGCCAGAATGCTGACGCCCACGTCGTCGAGGGTCATCAGCAGGTCGTGCATGTCGGCGGTGTGATCCACGCAGGCGAGTACGAGCGGCGGCTCGAGGCTCACCGAGCAGAACGCGCTCACGGTCATCCCGTGGTCGCGGCCGGCGGCATCGCGGGTGGTGAGGATGGTGACGCCGGACGCGAAGCGGCCGAGCACGGCGCGGAAGGCATCGGGATCTAGGGTCATGCGCGGGGCGCCGCGCGGGCGGCGGGAAGAGGACGTGCGAACAAGGTAAACAGAATCGATGGGCGCATCACCTCGCGCGGCGGCACGAAGTCGCCGGCCACCCCCACCAGGAGGTCGGCCAGTTCGCCGTGCGCCTCGCAGGCGCGGGCCACGCGGTTGATCAGCGGCGCCCAGGCGATCACGGCGCCGATCACGCGCTCGACGATCCACTTGCCGCCGAACTCGCGGCGCCGGGCGCGATCATACGCCGCGAGCGCGGTGTCGGCTTCGGCCGGCGACGTGGCCGCGAGCGCGGCGCGCGCGTAGATCGCCGCCAGCTCGCCGCCGCGGAGCGCGGAGTAGATCCCCTCGCCGGTGAACGGATCGAAGAAGTCGGCGGCGTCGCCCACGAGGAGCGCGCCCGGCGCCCAGGCCCGCCGCGCGTGCGACGCGAACGGCCCCACGGCCCGCACATCGTCCGCGCGCTGGGCGTGAGCGAACCGCGGCGCCAGCTGCGGCTGGCGCGACAGCCAGTCGTCGAGAAACGCCGCGCGGTCGCGGGCGATGGCGGCGGCGGCGCGGTGCGGGAACACCGCCGACACGTTCACGAGGCCGCCGTCCACGGACGCCAGTCCCACGTAGCCGTCGCGGGCCACGTGCATCTCGCCGAACGCGCCCATGCCGTCCACGCCGCGGAAGTGCGCGGTGAGGGCGATGCGCCGCGGCCATGGCCGCCGGCGCGCCACGCCCAGCCGCTGCGCCACCACCGAATGCAGGCCGTCGGCGCCCACGACCACCCGCGCCGATCGCACGGCGCGCGCGCCGTCGGGCGACAGCGTCACGACGCCGGTCACGCGACCGGCCGCGTCCCGATCCAGGTCCACCACGCGCACGCCCTCGTACACCTCGACGCCGGCGCGGCGCGCGCAATCCACGAGAATGGGATCGAGCAACTCGCGGCGCAGCGCCAGCCCGTGATCGTTGAACGCGCGATAGCCGTGCGCGGCGGCGAAGCGTCCGTGGATGCGGGCGCCATCGGGCGCGCGCACGATCATGCCCGCGAGCCGCACCGCACCGGCGCGCTCCACGGCGTCGAGCGCCCCCATGTCGGCGAGAATGCGCGACGCCTGAGGGCTGAGGCACTCGGCGCACGGCTTGGGACGCGGAAAGTGCGCCCGCTCGAGCAGCATCACGCGAGCGCCCGTGCGGGCCAGGCCGAACGCCGTGGAGGCGCCGGCCGGACCGCCGCCCACGACGATCACGTCGGCGCCGGTCACGGCCGCCACGCGATGGCGCACGCCACGGCGGCCCCGACGAGCGTGCAGGCGACGTTGACGCCGTCGTTGTCCAGCCAGGCCAGTCCCCCGGCCAGGCGCGTGGGCGCGCCGCACGCGTGCTCGGCGCGTTCCGTGGCCTGCCGGCAGCGGTCGCACCACCGCCGCTGCTGCACGGTGGCGCCGAGCACGGAGTCGGCCAGCGAGCCGGCGATGCCACCGGCCAGCGCCGCCGCCGCGGTCTGGCCGGACCAGTGGACGCCGAGGGTGACCATCTCGATGAACGCCGCCCCGAGCACGGCGCCGAACAGGCCGAGCAGCGTCACGCCGCCCGACGTGCCGGGCGGCATGGGGCGCCAGGTGACGATCGACCGCGGCGCGCGGAGCGACAGCATCCCGATCTCCGTGGACCAGGTATCGGACGTGGCGGCGGCGAGCGCTCCGGCGCCGGCGGCGCGCCAGGGACCGCCGGGCGCGGCGATCGCGGCCACCGCGGCCAGGGCGAACAGGGCGCCGTTGGCCAGCACCTGGACGGCGTCGCGTTCGTCGCCCTTGGCGACGATGGCGGCCGCGGCCGACGCCTTCTGGGAGCGCCGCACGCGGGAGAGCAGCGTGGACGCCAGGAAGAAGGCCACGAGCAGCGCGCCCCAGTCCCACCCCGCCGCAACGGCCGCCGTGCCCACGACGACGGCGGCCACGGCGCCCGACGGCGACAGGGCGCGCGTGCGGCGCGCCGCGCCGGCGATCAGCGCCGCGACGGCAAGCCCACTCAACAGGCGCGTGACATTCGGCATGCTCGGGGGCGGAAGACGGTGGAGGACGGCGCGCCGCGCGAACCGCAATCTGCGAGTGGCGCGGGGCGGGGGGCAAGCGGGTAGATTAGGAAGCGCGCGTCACGCGCCGGCGTTCCCTGGCTTGTTGCGCCACCACGCCGCCGTTAGCTTCGCCCGCTGCCCCTTTCCCACCGCATGCTCGCAACCGTTGACGCCCTACTTCCGCTGAGTCTGCTCGAGGCGGTCCGCGACGTGGACACGCCCGGCGATCTGGACGCCGAATTTGTCGACGAACTGCGCAACAAGCGCCTCGGGCTCAGCGATACCGTCTACTCGCAGATCAAGCGCTACACCGAAGCCGCGCGGCGGCGCCATCGCACCGCGCAGGAAGAGGCGGTGGCGCTGGCGCGTCTGATCGGCCGCCGTCCCGACGCCGAAGCGGTGTTCCGCGCCGCCGGACGGTACCTGGCGCGCGAAGCCTACATGACCATCTCGCCGGTGACGCGCCGCCTGCTGCGGCTCCTGCCGTCGATCATCGCGCGGCCGTGGGCGCTGCGGCGCGCGCGGCGCATCGCGTCGCGGTATCTCAACGGAACCGCGCGGCGCGTGGGGGGGTACGTGCTCCTCGAAGTGCCGCGATCGGTGACGCTGGGCTCGGCGCCGGGCAGCATCGGATGCGCGTTCTACGAGTCGGCGCTGCGCGAGCTGCTCCGTCTCCTCATTGGCAGCATCGGTTCCGTGGACCACGTGCGTTGCGGCGGCCGTGGCGAGGGAACCTGTGAATGGCGCGCCGACTGGCGCTCCGTGGACCGATCCGCCGCCGCCTGACCATCATGCTCACTCCCGAAACCCTTCCCGATCTACAGCGGGCCCTCGCCGAGGCCGATCTCGACGGCTGGCTGCTGTTCGACTTTCACGGCGCCAATCCGATCGCCGGCGGCTTGCTGCGGCTCACGGGGCTGGTGTCGCGCCGCGTGTTCGCGCTGATCCCGCGCGAGGGCACGCCGGTGGCCATCACCCACGCCATCGAGCAGGGGCCGTGGGCCCAGTGGCCCAAGCAATGGAAGCGCGAGGTGTACGCGTCGTGGCGCTCGCTGGACGAGCACCTGGCCACCCTGGTGAAGGGCAAGCGCGTGGCCATGGAGTATTCGCCGGGCGACGCCGTCCCGTACCTCGACCGCGTGCCGGCCGGCGTGCTCGAGATGGTGCGCGCCGCGGGCGCCGAGGTGGTCTCGTCGGCGCCGCTGGTGACGCGATTCTACGCGGCGTGGAACGCGCAGCATGTGGCGTCGCACGAGCGTTCGGCCAAGCTCATCGCCGGGATCGCGCAGGACGGCATGAAGCTCGCCGGCCAGCGCGCCCGCACGCCGTCGCCGATGACCGAGTACGAACTCATGCAGTGGATCCTGGCGCGCTTCAAGGACGCCGGCGTCGAGACGGACCACGGGCCCAACGCCTCGGTCGGGGCCAACGCCGCCAATCCGCACTACGAACCAACCGCGGCCAGCTCCAAGCCCATCCGCGAGGGCGACGTCCTGCTGGTGGATCTGTGGGCGCACGAGCCCGACGGCGGCGTGTGGGCCGATCAGACGTGGATGGCCACCGTGGGCGCGCCGTCCGCCCGGGCCCAGAGCGTGTGGGTGGCGGTGCGCGACGCGCGCGACGCGGCGATCGCGCTGGTGCAGTCGCGCGTGGCGGCGGGCCAACCGATCCTCGGCGCCGAGGTGGATGACGCGGCGCGCGCCGTGATCACCAGCGCCGGGTTCGGCCAGTACTTCACGCACCGCACCGGCCACTCGATCGATCCGCGGGAGCTGCACGGCTCCGGGCCCAACATGGACAACCTCGAGACGCACGAGGATCGCCAGCTGCTTCCCGGCGTGGCGTTCTCCATCGAGCCCGGCATCTACGTGCCCGGCGAGATCGGCGTGCGCAGCGAGGTGAACGTCTACCTGCAGGCCGGTCGTGCCGTGGTGACGCCGTCGGAGCTCCAGCGCGAGATGCTGGTCGTCTGATGGCGGGGCGTTCGTCGTCGGGGGCGGGCGGCATCGCGCGGCTCTGGCCGCTGCTGGTGGCGGCGCTCGGCCTGCCCACGGCGTGCGCGCGCGACGCCAGGGGCGATCCGGCGTCTTCCACGGTGGCCCGCGTGCCCGATCCGTTGCGTGCCGTGGCGCGGGCCATCGCCCCCGACGGGCCGTACCGCGTGGTGCGCGTGGCGCGGCCGGGCGAGATCCGCGGCGTGATCTCGCTGGGCGGCGCGCCGCTGCTCCGTCCCACGGCGCTCTCCGGCGACGACGCGTCGGTCTGCGGCGGCGAGGTGCCGGATGAGTCGGTGCAGGCCCGCGGGCACCGGCTGGCCGACGCGCTGGTGTGGGTGAGCGACGTGCACGCGGGACGCGCGCTGCCGCGCGACCGGCGGGCGGACCTCGCCATCGAGCGCTGCCGGTTCGTGCCCCGGGTGCTGGCGTTGGTGACGGGCACGACGGTGAACCTGCAGAGCTTGGATGCCACGGCGCACCACGCCCGGTTCTACAGCGAGTCCGAGGGCGCGCTGATCGCGCGCATCTCCACCGTGGACCGTTGGTCGGTGGTGCCGAGCGCGGCGATCGCCGCCGAGCCGGGGCTGGTGCGCGTACGCGGCACCGATCATCCGTTCGCCCGCGGGTACGTGGCGGTGTTCGATAATCCGTACTTCGCGGTCACCGATCGGTTCGGGCGGTTCGCCATCCGCGGCCTCGCACCGGGCACCTACGACGTGCGCATCTGGCACGAGCGCGCGCCGGCGCCGGTGGACCATGTGGTGACGGTGAAGCCCGGCCAGGCGGCGGATCTGGACGTGGAACTGCAACTGCAGTAGACGCCGGGGCGGTCAGCCCTCGGTCGCCGTGAACTGCGTCTTGTACAGCCGTGCGTACAGCCCGCCGGCCGCCAGCAGTTCGTCGTGCCCGCCCGATTCCACCACGCGACCCTTCTCGAGCGCCACCACGCGATTGGCGCGGCGCACGGTGCTCAGGCGGTGCGCGATGATCAGCGTCGAGCGATTGCGGAGCAGGTCGCCCATCGCCTCTTCCACCAACCGCTCGCTCTCCGCGTCGAGGCTCGACGTGGCCTCGTCGAGCACCACGATGGCCGGGTTCTTGAGGAACACGCGGGCGATCGCGATGCGCTGCCGCTGGCCGCCCGAGAGCTTCACGCCGCGCTCGCCCACCATCGTCTCGAACCCTTCGGGCAGCCGGTCGATGAACTCCAGCGCGTGCGCGGCGCGCGCCGCCGCCCGCACGTCCTCGTCGGTGGCCGGATGCGCCGATTCCTCGGGGCGCGCGTACGCGATGTTCTCGCGCACGGTGCCGCTGAACAGCGCCGGCTCCTGCGGCACCATGCCGATGGCGCCGCGCAGGTCGTCGAAGCTCAACTCGCGCACGTCCATGCCGTCCACGGTGATCGCACCGCCGGTCACGTCCCAGAAGCGGGGGAGCAGCGACGCGATCGTCGTCTTGCCGGCCCCCGACGGACCGACCAGCGCCACCACCTCGCCCGGCGCGATGTGCAGCGACACGTCGTGCAACACGTCGGGCAGATCGGGCGCGTAGCGGAACGCCACGCGGTCCAGCCGCACGTCGCCGCGCACCGGCTTGGGCAGCGCCCGCGGATGGGCCGGCTCCGGCACCGTCGGCTTGGTGGCGAGCAGTTCGAACACCCGCTGCGCCGCGCCGATCGCTTCCTGATAGCTCCCGAACAGCGACGCCAGCGTGCCCACGGCCGCCGCCACGAAGATGGCGTACAGCAGGAAAGACACCAGCGCGCCCGGCGTGAGCTGGCCCTCGAGCACCAGGCGCCCGCCCTCCCACAGCACCGCCACCACCCCGGCGAACGCCAGGAATCCGACGACGCCGAACAGCATCGCGCGCAACCGCGCCCGGCGGATGGCGGCCGACACCACCTCGCGCATCAGCGTCGCGTACCGCTGCGACTCGGCGCCCTCGCGATTGAAGCTCTGCACGGTGCGGATCTGCGAGAACGACTCCTGCGCCATCCCCATCGCCTGCGCCACCCGGTCCTGCACGCCGGTGCTCGCGCGGCGCAGCCGGCGGCCGAACAGCACCGCCGCGCCCACGATCACCGGCGTGATCGCCAGCGTGGTCAGCATCAACTGCGTGTGCGTGAGCGTGAGCAGCGCCAGGCCGCCGATCAGGAACAGCACCTGCCGGGCGATCTCCGCCACCTGATTGTTGAGCACCGACTGCAGCACGGCCAGGTCGGCCGACAGCCGGCTGGTGAGATCGCCGCTGCGCTGGTCGCTGAAGAATCCCGGCGACAGGTGCACGAGGTGCGTGAACACCTGGTCGCGTAGGGTGGCGATCACCCGCTCGGCGGTGGACGACAGCAGGAACACCTGCACGAAATTCAGCACGCCCTGAATGGCGAACAGCGCCACCAGGATGAGCGCGATGCGGTCGAGCATCGAGCGGTCGTGCTGCTGGAACGCCGCGTCGAGCAGCGTCTTGACCACGGCCGGGAAGGCGAGCCCGATCGCCGCCGAGCCGAGCAGGCACACCGACGCGATCACGAGCGCGCGACGGTGGGGGCGGAGCCAGGGGACCAGCCGGGCCAGCGCCCTGGGCGACCTGGGCCGGCGCGAGGGCGGCGCGCTGTCGGCGCCGGCGAGCGGGACCGCGGCGGCTGCCGCCGGACCGCTCATGCGACGAGGCCGCGATCGATCACCATCGCGGCGAACAGCAGGGCGAGGTAGAGGAGCGAGTACTTGTAGACGCTCCACGCGGGCTTGGTGAAATTTTCGGCGCGCATCACGCGGACGATTCCTATGAGCAGCCAGGCGTCGAGCGCCGCGGCCATGATGAAGTACGGAAGGCCGAGGGCGCCGAACGCCACCGGCAGGAGCGTGAGGCAGACCAGGATGATCGTGTACCAGAGCATCTGTCGCTTGGTCTCGCGCTCGCCCCACACCAGCGGCGCCATCGGCACGCCGGCGAGGCCGTAGTCCTTCTGCTTGTTGAGCGCGAGGGCCCAGAAATGGGGCGGGGTCCAGTAGAAGATGATCAGGAACAGGTATAGGGCCATGAGATCGAGCCCGTTCGTCATCGCCGCCCAGCCCACCAGCGGCGGGATGGCGCCGGCCGCGCCGCCGATCACGATGTTCTGCGGCGTGCTGCGCTTGAGCCACCGCGTGTAGAGCAGGATGTAGGCGTAGAACCCGAGCAGCGCCAGCGCCGCCGTGAGCAGGTTGGCGAACCGCGCCAGCAGATACGTGGACGTGGTGGCCAGCAGCAGGCCGAACACCAGCACCTCGCGCGGACTCATCCGTCCGCTCGGGATCGGACGCAGCCGCGTGCGCGACATGCGGTCGTCGATGTCGCTGTCGAGATACATGTTCACGGCGTTGGCGCCGCCGGCCATCAGGTACCCGCCCACGAGCATGACGAGCACCAGCGTGAGACTCGGGTGGCCGGCCACGTACATCGGCGCCACGGTCGTCACCAGCAGCAGCGAGATGATCCGCGGCTTGGTGAGCGCCACGAAATCGCGAGTCACGCCGCGCGCGCCCGTGGGGGTGGCCGCGAGGTCGCTCACGCGCCCGCTCCGGGCGCGGCCCGCGGCCGCGCCGCGATCCGCGCCAGGTACGCCATCGTGTACGCCGACAGCCACACGCCCACGCCGGCCGCTTCGTGCAGCGACCGCAGCACCGGCGGCAGGTGCAGCAGCACCATCGCCGCGGCGATGGCCACCTGCAGGATCACGAACGCCAACACCACATCGGCGGCGCGGCGCACCACCGGGCCCACGTCGTCACGGCGCGCGCGCAGTGCCATGCCGACGGCGAGCAGGCCCAGCAGCAGGGCCAGCGTACGGTGCATGAGCTGGATGTGCACGGCGGCTTCGGGGGCCGCGGGATTGGGCCCGCAGAACGGGAAGGTCGTGCATCCCACCGCCCCGAACGGGTAGTTGGCGGTGAGTCCGCCCATGGCCACGGCCAGGAAGGCGATGCTCGCCGCCGCGTATCCGCTGCGCACCAGGCCGCGGGGCGCCGTCTGCGCGCGGGCGCCGGCGCCGCCCATGGCCCCGGTGCGGATGGTCGCCGTGGCCAGCATGGCGAGAAGGGTCATCGCGAGCGTCCAGTGGGCCACCGTCGCCCACGGGGCATTGCCGAGCTTGACCGTGACCCCGCCCAGGATGGCCACGCAGAACACCGTCACCACCGCGGCGCCGGCCATGCGCAGGACGCCCCCCGGTCCGCCCACGCCGGGCTCGCGCCGCCGCCGCCACGCGGCCACGAACAGCGCCAGGATCGTGAGGGTGACGATGGACGCCAGGTAGCGGTGCGACACCTCGATGATCAGATCGGGGCGGCTGAGCGGCGGGAACCAGTAGCCGAAGCACTTGGGCCAGTTGTCTCCGCAGCCCATGCCCGATCCGCTGATGCGCACGATGGCGCCGAATACCAGGTGCAGGCAGACGACGGCGAGCGCCAGATACGCGTAACGGCGGAGCGTCTTCACGGCGCCGGCGTGCGGAGGGCCGGCGCCGCGGCGGACACGCGCACGGACGCGGGGGTGGCCGGCGCGTGCATGGCCCGCCACGTGAGCGCGAACACCCCGATCAGGGCCAGCGCGGGCAGCAGGGCCCAGGCGATCTCGGCCCCCGTGCGGGGGCGCGGCACCCGATCAGCGCCCGCGGTGGGCGCGTGCGGAAGCAGGACCGACCGGAGGATGGCCACCTGGGCCACCAGACAACACACGGCGGCGACCCAGAAGATCGCTTCGCCAAGGGCAATGCGCATGAATGATCGTCTCGAAGAACGGCAAACGGCTTAGGAAACCTCGCCCGTGTGGGGGGGCGGGTCAACCGTGATTTCCGGGCGCGCCGCCCTTGCGTCTACCGTCTAGGTTTGCTGCATGGCGTTCCTCCGGTCCTGGCCCACCGCGGTTGTCCGGCCACCCGCTCCCAAGTGGGTGGACCTCGCCATGCTGTGCCTGCTGGTGGCCATCGGCTACGTGGTCATGCACGCCGGCGTGGGCTGGGGCACGCCCATCGCCAGCAACGTGCACGTGGGCACGTCGCCGTGGAATCTTCCCTGGTACGCCGCGCTCTCCACCATGCGCATGGCGGTGGCGTACGTGCTGTCGCTGGCGTTCAGCGTGGCCTACGCCCGCGCCGCGGCCAACAGCCGCGTGGCCGAACGGTTCCTCATCCCCCTGCTCGACATCCTGCAGAGCGTGCCCATCCTGTCGTTCATGCCCGGCGTGGTGCTCGGGCTGGCGGCGCTGTTCCGTGGGCGCGTGATCGGGCTCGAGCTGGCCGCGGTGCTTCTCATCTTCACCAGCCAGGCGTGGAACCTCGCCTTCGGATTCCATCAGGCGCTGCACTCCATTCCCACCGAGCTCAGCGAAGCGTCCACCGTGTACCGGCTGGGCCGGTGGCGGCGATTCACGCGCCTGGAACTGCCATCGGGCGTGATCTCGCTGGTGGCCAACAGCATGATGAGTTGGGCCGGCGGCTGGTTCTTTCTCATGGCGTCGGAGCAGTTCACGCTGGGCAAGGACAGCTACCGCCTGCCGGGCCTGGGCTCGTATCTCGCCGCCGCGGCGGAACGGGGCGACGTCCTGGCGCTCTGCCTGGGCCTGCTCATGCTGGTGTTCGTGATCGTGCTGCTCGATCAGCTGCTCTGGCGCCCGCTGGTGGCATGGTCCGACCGATTCAAGCTCGAGCAGGCCGGCGGCCAGGCGGCCTCGTCGTCGCGCGTGCTCGACGCGCTGCGCGACTCGGAGCTCATGGCGTGGATCGGCGATCGCGTCCTGCGCCCGATGACGCGCCGGCTGGACCGCCGGTTGAGCCCGCCGCCCACGCCGCTCGGCGCGCCCGTCGTGCCCGAGGCGCCGCGCCGCCGTTCGCCGCTCGGGGCGGCGATCCGCACCGGCGCCGCGCTCGTGCTGCTGGGCGTGGTGGCGTGGGGGGCGCTGGCGTCGGCGCGCGCGCTCGCCACGCTCGACGCCGCCACATGGGGCCGCATCCTCCTGGCGTCGGCGGCCACGCTCGCGCGGACCACGGTGGCGCTGCTCATCGGCGCCGCGTGGACGATCCCGCTCGGCGTGCGCATCGGGCTCGACCCGGTGTGGTCGCGGCGGCTGCAGCCGGTCGTGCAGATCGTGGCGTCGATTCCGGCCACGGCGCTCTTCCCGGCCCTCCTCCTGGCGCTGCTCGCCCTGCCCGGCGGCCTCAACATCGCCGCCGTGGCGCTGATGCTGCTCGGCACGCAGTGGTACGTGCTGTTCAACGTGATCGCCGGTGCGATGTCGATCCCGTCGGATCTCAAGGAAGTGGCGGTCACCTACCGCATCACGGGGTGGCGCCGCTGGAAGACGCTCATCCTTCCGGCGATCTTTCCGTACGTCGTCACCGGCATGATCACGGCCACCGGTGGGGCGTGGAACGCCAGCATCGTGGCCGAATACGTGACGTTCGGCGGCACGACGCGCATGACCACGGGGCTGGGGGCGGTGATCGCGTCGGCCGCCAATCATGGGCAGTTCCCGATCCTGCTCGCGGCCACGTTCGTGATGTCGGCGATCGTGATCACCATCAACCGACTCGTCTGGCGCCGCCTGTATGGGCTCGCCGAATCCCGCTACCAGCTCGCCTGACGCCATGAGTTCCCCCGCCTCGCCCGCATCCACTCCGCCCACGCCACTCGGCGGCGGCCCCGCGCTCCTCGCGGTGCGCGACGTGCGCAAGTACTACGGCGACGACCGGGCGCCGGCGCTCGAACACGTGAATCTCGAACTGCGGGCCGGCGAGTTCGTGGCCCTGCTCGGCCCGTCGGGCTCGGGCAAGTCCACCCTGCTGCGCATCCTCGCCGGGCTCATCGCGCCGTCGGACGGCGACCTGCTGGTGCACGGCGAGCCGTGGTCGGGACCCAATCCGCAGGTGGCCATCGTCTTCCAGAGCTTCGCGCTCTTTCCCTGGCTCACCGTGCTGCAGAACGTGGAGCTGGGGCTGCTGGCGGTGGACCTCGCGCCGGCGGAGCGCCGGACGCGCGCCCTCAAGGCCATCGATCTCATCGGCCTCGACGGCTTCGAGGAAGCGTTCCCCAAGGAGCTTTCGGGCGGGATGAAGCAGCGCGTGGGCGTGGCCCGCGCGCTCGTCGTGCAGCCCGAGGTGCTGTTCCTGGACGAACCCTTCTCGGCGCTCGACGTGCTCACCGCCGAGCACCTGCGCACCGAACTCAAGCAGCTGTGGATGGACCGGTCGCTGCCCACCAAGGCGGTGCTCATGGTCACGCACAACATCGACGAGGCGGTGACGCTCGCCGATCGCGTGGTGGTGTTCGGCGCCAACCCGGGGCACATCCGCGTGGAGCTGCCGGGCGTGCCGGTGGATCAGCGCAAGAGCCGCGGCCAGGCGCAGATGCGCCTGGTGGAGACCATCTACCGCATCATGACCAACCCCGACGAAGACCCGTCGGCATTCCTGGAACGTCCCAAGCGCCGCGCCGCGCGACGGCCGGCCAAGCCGCGCTACCCGGCGCTCCCCGACGTGGGGCTGGACGATCTGGCGGGGTTCGTGCAGTTCGTGTCGAGCATCGGCGGGCGCGCCAACCTGCACGACCTGTCCCGCGACCTGCAAATGCGCAACGACGACCTGCTGGCGCTGGTCGAGACCGCCGACCTGCTCGGATTCGCCGAGGTGGCGGAGCGCAACGTGCTGCTCACGCCGCTGGGCGAGCAGTTCGCGGGCGTCGATCTGGACGGCGAGAAGGCGCTGCTCCGCACCGGCGTGCTCGAGCACGCGCCGATCATGCGGTTCGTGGTGCGGCTGCTGGACGACGCGCCCGCCCACACGCTCGAGGCCGAGCGGCTGGAGGAGGAACTCCAGAAGGCCTTCGGCGGCGAGGAGGCCCGGCGCCAGTTCGAGACCGTCGTGGACTGGGGGCGTTACACGGAGCTGTTCAGCTACGACACCACGGCCGGCGAGCTACGGCTGGACGAGGAACACCGGGCCACCGACGGCGGCGCGGAGGCCGGCGACGACGCCCCTTAGAAGATCCGGACGTTGATGTACCGGCTCGGATGCTTCTTGATGTCGGCGAGCAGCGAATCCATCGTCGCCATCGTGTTCCGCATGTTGCGGTAGAGCAGGGTGTCGGTGAGCAGCTTGCCGGCCGTGCCCTGGCCGGCGTTGAGCTTGCCCAGGATGTCGCTGAGCTGCCCGGCGCTCGTGTTCAGCTTCACGGCCGCCTCGGACACGCTCTGGCTGGACGCGCGCAGATTGCGCACCGTGGAATCCACGACGCTGGAGTCGATGGAGTTGGCCACGCGCTCGTAGGCCTTGAGCGTCTGCGTGACGTGCGCGTTCTGCTCGGCGGCGATGTTCTGGAGCTGGGCGGCCAGCGCCGACGTGGACGCGATCGTCTGCCGCAGGTCGCGGAGCCCGCCCGCGTCCACCATCTGCACCTGGAGGGCGTGGGTGATGGCCCCCAGCGCGGCGCCGATGGAATCGGCCTGCGTCATGATCTCCTGGACGCTGGCCTCGGCGGTTCCGGCGGGGACCGTGTCGCCCGGCGCGTACGCCCCCGACAGGTCGCCCCCGAGCTTGGGAGTGAGCGCCACCGCCACATCGCCGAAAAACCCCACGGCGCGCACCGTGGCCTTGGAGCTCTTGGGCACCTTGTACCGGTCGTTGATCCGCAGCAGGACGTCGAGGTAGCCCTCGGGGCGCAGATCGACCTCGTCCACGTACCCGATGTTGACCCCGGCCAGCAACACCGGCTGCCCCTGCTTGAGGTTCTGCCCCCAGGCAAACCGGGTGTACAGCGGATACCCGGACGACAGGCCGCCACGGGCCAGCCAGAGCACGCCCACGAGAAGGACGGCCACGGCGATGGTGATCAGAATGCCCACCGAGACTTCGTCGCGTCGTTTCATGACTGTAGGTACGGAGCGAGGAGGACCGCGGTCAATGCATCCAGCACGAGGATGGCTACCGAGGTGACGACCACCGCCTTGGCCGTGGACCGTCCCACGCCCTCGGCGCCGGCTTCTGCAATGTAGCCTTCGAACGACGAGAAGAAGGAGATGGCCCCCCCGAACATCGTCGCCTTGAGCAGGCTGTAGATCACCTGGAAGGTCCCGAACCCCAGCCGCAGCCCGTCCTTGAAGTCCGAGGGGCTGATGCCGGTGGCGAACACCCCCATCGCGTAGCCGCTGGACACGCCCACCGCGTCGGCCAGCACCGTCAATACGGGAAGCATGATGATCGCGGCCAGCAGCCGGGGCACGATCAGGAACGCCACCGGGTCGTAGGCCAGCGTCTCGAGCGCGTCGATCTGCTCCGTCACCCGCATCGTGCCGATCTCGGCGGCCATGCGCGCTCCCACGCGCCCCGTGAGCACGAGCCCGGTGAGCAGCGGGCCCAGCTCCAGGATCACCATCTGGCGCGTGGCCAGGCCGACGAGCGACTGCTGGACGCCCGGAAACAACTGGTAGCGCGTCTGCAGGGCGATGACGCTGCCGATGAAGCCGGCGACGATCACGGTGAGCGGCACCGAATCGACGCCGATGTTCTTCATCTGGCGGATCGTTTCGGGCGCGTACGTGGCCGGCGCGCCCAGCGCCCGCACGATGTCGCGCAAGAAGTAGGTCCAGGCGCCCACCTTCCGGAACGAGCCCACCAGCCCCCGCGACATCCGCCGGAAGAAGCGGATGCCGGAGCGCTGCACGATGGGGAACGTCTCCGTGGGACGGGCGACGGGGTGGTGCGGAAAATGGGTCACGGTCAGGTGCGGACGCGGCCGAGCAGGAAAATTCCGATCAAGGCAAACAGCGCGTTCGGCACCCACGCCGCAAGGTCCGGCGGCATCATGCCGGTGCCGCCCACGGCCTTGGTCACCTGCACCGCCATCAGGAACGTCACCGTGGTGGCCAGCGAGATGGCGATGCCGAACGCGGCCCCGCCGCGCTGATTGGTGGTGGCCAGCGGCGCCCCGAACAGGGCGATGATGATGCAGGTGATCGGGATGGCGATCTTCAACGCCCGCTCCACCTTCCACTCGTTCACGTCGGTGCCCGAGCGCTCCATGGCCTTGATGAACCGCGACAGCTCCTCGTACCGCATCTCGTCGGGCAGGTGCGTCCGCGACATCATCTCCGAGGGCTGTTCCTTGAACTCGTTGTCCCGCATCGAGACGAACGACACGGCGAACCCGGGGCCGGAGTCGGTGACCAGGTGCATCGTGCCGCGTCCCAGGTCCCAGTGGCCGTTGCGCCACGTGGCGTTGTCCGCCGCCACCACGTACGAGGGATAGTCGGCCCCCGTGCCGCGCCGCTCCACCTGCACCGACTGCGCCGTGCCGAGGGCGCGATTGAGCACGCCGATCTTGTACACGCGCCCCAGATCGCCCGCGAACGCGAAGTTGTACCGCTGGTTGAGCCCCCGGAACTTGTCCTCCTCCAGGAGCTGGTTGTGGGCGCGGTTGGCGGCCGGCATCAGCTCCGAGATCACCAGGTCCATCCCCGTGGCCAGCGCGGCCCCGAGCATGATCGGCAGGATGAACCGGTAGAAGCTCATGCCCGACGCCTTGGCCGCCGTGATCTCCGAATGGCGCGTGAACGCCGAGACGGCGAACACCGTGGCGAAGAGCACCGCGGCCGGCAACACCATGAACATCGACTGGGGCACCCAGTACACGTAGCTCAACGCGATGTTCTGCGGCGTGAGATGGCGGGCCAGGTACTGGTCGAGATGGTCGGTGAGGTCGATCACGATCGTGATCACGGGAAAGCCCAGCGCGGTGACCACGAAGATCTTCCAGAACTCCGCGAACACGTAGCGGTCGAGGGGCTTGATCGGATTCCGCATCAGGCGCGCCCCCGGGGGCGGCGCGTCACCCGCCTCGCGAACTGACGGAACGCCTCGCGCACCTCGGTCCAGTCGCCGCCGCGCGTGCCGCCCGACACCTTGTTCATGCGCGAGACCATGCTCAGGCCCACGGCCAGCAGCAGGATGTTGGCGCCCCACATGGCCCAGAAGGGCGAGATGAACTCGCTGTCGGCCAGCGTCTCGCCCCCGATGAGCCCCACGTAGTACAGCGCGAACACCGAGAAGCTCACGCCGATCACCAACCCCACGCCGCCGCGCGGAAAGCGCAGCGCGATCGGCGGGCCGAGGAGCACGAAGATCATGCACGCGGCCGCCAGCGAGAACTTCTTCTGGATCTCGATGTCGTAGCGGAGGCGCATGTACCGGTCGATCTTCTCGCGCGACACGGCGGCCTCCTCCTCGGACTGCAGCGTCACCTGCGATTCGCCGTAGTTCACCCCCGGCGGGGCCTGCATGGCCGGCGGCTGTCCGGCCCCCGCCGACGGCGCCGGCGTCCCCCCCGCCGACGGCGGCACGCGCGGCGGCGGCGCCTGCACCGTGGCCTGGGCCTGCGCCTGCGGCGCCAACAGCGCCAGCTCGACCGCGGACACCGGCGCCGCCTGGAGCTTCTTCACGCTGAAGAAGCGGCTGAGCAGGCCGCAGTAGAGGCGTCCCAGCCCCCACGGATTGTTGCGCACCGGCGCCACCGGGTACTTCACGTTCGTGGCGCCCTTGGCGGTGAGCATCTTGGCCTGCGCGTACGCCAGATCGTACGCCGCCGACCGCCAGCGGAAGTCGGCGTCGGCGAACGCCGCCTGCATCTCGCACACCGTCATCTCGCGGTCGCTCTTGGCCGCCGAGTCGGCATCCGACGCCTCGAACGAGTTGGTCACGTTGCGCACGCGCAGCAGGTCGCGCTTGTAGAACAGGCGCGTGAACTGTTCCGGTTGCAGGGTCGGCACCTCCAGCATCATGCCGTCGTACAGGTGCATGACCAGGTCGGTGCGGTTCTCGGCCACGCCCAGCGTGCCGCTGTCGGCGTAGATCGTGCGGCGGTGCTGCGGGTCGGTCAGGTCCCAGATCGTCACGCCCGTCATGTGCTGCGAGCCGCGGTCGATGTGCGACGCCCGCAAATAGAGCTTCTGCTCCACCACCGGATTGATGATCTGTTCCTTGAGGGCGAAGCTGGGCTTGGTGCGCGCGATGTCGGTGGAGAGCACCGCCAGCTGGTGGTTGGCGCGCGACAGGACCTGATCGTTGAACACCAGCATGATCAGCGCCACCACGGCCCCCGCCGCCAGCGTCGGCAGCAGCAGCGACCGCATGTTGAGGCCGTTGGCGCGCATCGCCGTGATCTCGTTCTCCGATGCCAGCCGGCTGTACGCGTAGAGCACGGCCACGAGCACCGCCATCGGCAGCGTCATTGCCACGGTGAACGGCACCGTGAGCACGAAGAACTCGGCGAGCACGCGCCAGGGCAGACCCTTGCCCACCAACTCGCCCAGCCGCTTGCCGATGTACTGCAGCAGCATCAGCGACGTGAGGGACGTGAGGGCGAAAACAAACGGCCCGACGTGCTCTTTAAGCACGTACTTGGTAAGAATCTTCACGATTCCTTGGTCGCGCCTCAGCGGCTGTGGAACTTCAAGTCTCCCACCGGGTTGTGGGCCGTCGCACTAGCTGTATATTCCACCCGCCGACCTATCAAATTCAAGGTCTCAGGGACCGACTCGCCGAAGGACGGCCGACGCGCCTCAGGTCTGCCGGTGGCGTCATACCCCCTCGTCTCGGGTTTGGTGCGCGCCTCTCGCCTCCTCGCCGCTTCCTTGCTCCTGCTTCCCGCGCTGGCCCTCGCCCAGCGCCCGGAGCCGAGCGCCGTTCGGGCGTCCATCCCGCCGTTTCCCCGCGTGGTCATGCGCGGCGACTCGTTCCAACTGGTGCCCCGCACCGCCGCCGACACCGATTCCATCCCCCGCAACCTGTTCGGGCCGGGCAGCGACCTCAACCTCCAGTTCGGGGCCCGGATCGAGGCGAAGACGGAGCGCGACGTCAACGAGCGGTGCAACTTCAGTCAATACTACAACCCGGGCCTCGCCTGCAACGGCACGTTCGCGCCCAACTTCGACTTCCAGTTCTCGGTCAAGAGCACGGGCACGGTGGCCAACCGGGTCCACGTGAACGTGGACTACGACTCGCAGCGGGAATTCGACGCCTCCAACAACATATCGCTGGTTTATAGCGGCAAGCCGGGCCAGGCCCTGGAGCAGCTCCAGGTGGGCAACGTGTCGTTCGACGCGCCGCCGTCGCGATTCATCACCTCGGGCATCCCCAGCGGAAACTACGGCCTGCAGGCCATCGCCCACATCGGGCCGCTCGACATCCGCGCCATCGCCGCCCAGCAGAAAGGCAACGTGGTGCAGGACCGCGACTTCTTCATCGGCGACAGCACCTACTCCAAGGGGCGGCTCGACATCGCCGACTGGCAGGTGGAGGCGCGGCGGTTCTTCTTCACCGTCGATCCGCGCCTGTTCAAGGGCCAGTATCCCAACATCGACCTGCTCGACCGCGGGCAGTTGATGCGCGCCGCGGCGGCGCTGCCCGACACCCTGCGCCCGGTGCGCGTGTTCCTGTACCGACTGCAGTACGGTACCCAGCCGCAGAACCCCAACGGGCCGCGGTTCCGCCTGCTCGGCGACCCCTCGCCGTCGCGCCAGACGTACGACCTGCTGCGCGAAGGGGTGGACTACTACCTGGACCCGTCGCAGCTCTGGTTCGCGCTCGTGCGGCCGCTCAACCCCACCAACGAACGGCTGGTGGTGGCCTACGAGGTGCGCATCAACGGCCGCGACACGGTGTGGACCACCACCGGCGGCACGCCCGACCTGCAGGCCAGGGCGGCCGACCAGTACGCGAACCTGGTGTGGGACCCGAGCGTGGGGCCGGCCTCGCCCGCCTTCGACCGCGAGATCCGCTCGGTGTACCGCATCGGCGGCGAGGACCTGGTGCGCCAGTCGGTGCAGCTCCACGTGTTCGCCGGCACCGGCACCCAGGAGCGCCCCCTCGCCGGTCCCGCCCAGACGTATCTGCAGATGTTCGGGCTCGCCCAGGCCAACAACAGCGCGTCGTTCGACGTCGAGAACCGGCTCTGGCCGCGGCCCAGCGATCCCAACCTGAACCTCAACGCCGGCGCCGGCGATCCCCGGCTGGCCGGCAGCACCAAGATCATCCACGACTACTTCCTGTTCATGCCGTCGCTGCGCCCGTTCGCCCAACGCGACTCGGGGCTCGTGGCGGCCGGCAATCCCAGCAACGACGCCATCTATACCACGCCCGACGACTACCTCGTGTCGTCCAGCCAGCATCCGGCGTCGGTGTACCGCCTGCGCGTGCAGTACCAGACGCAGGACAACACCGACCGCGGCACGATCGTGCTCGGCTCGGTGCAGATCCGGCGCAATTCGGAGCGCATCCTGCTCGACGGCGTGCCGCTCACGCGCGACATCGACTACCGCGTGGACTACGACCTGGGCCGCGTCACCTTCTTCCGTCCCGACACGCTGTTCACGCGGCGGCGCACGGTGAGCGTGCGGTACGAGGAGAACCCGCTGTTCGCGCCCACGCCCACCAACATCTTCGGGCTCACCTCGGCGCTGCCGCTCAGCCACGGCGTGCTCAACTTCACGGCCATCTCGCAGTCGCAGCAGTCGGCGTTCACGCGGCCGCAACTGGGCTTCGAGCCGGCGGCGTCGCTCGTCGCCGGCGTGAACGGGCAGTTCGCCTGGAACCTGCCGGCGCTGTCGAGCGCGCTCCGGCGCCTGCCGTTCGCCGACCCCAAGCTGCCGGCCCGGCTCACCATCACCGGCGAACTCGCGGCCAGCCATCCGCAGGCCAGCGCCAACCAGCAGGCCTACGTGGAGACGTTCGAGGGGTCGGGCGGCATCAACGTGAACCTGTCCGACGGGCTCTGGTACTTCTCGAGCCTGCCGGCGCTGGGCAACCGGTTGCCCGCCCCCCTGGCGTCCACGCTCGATCCGTCGCGCATGGCCACCATGGCCTGGCAGAACAACGGCACCGGCGCCGACGGCAAGCCGGTGGTGTACAGCATCACCGACATCGATCCCCTCGTGGCGCTGGGCGGGAGCGGATTCGCCGCCCCCGAGACGATGCTCTGGATGACGCTCTACCCGCTGAACGTGGGCGGCGACTTCAGCCGCCTCACCGACACGTACCAGTGGCACGTGGCCAATACGCTGCCCGGCCGGCGCTTCCGGTCCATCCGCACCGTGCTCAGCCCCACCGGGCTCGACCTCACCAACACCGAGTACCTGGAGTTCTGGACCCTGGTCGACACCAGCGTCGTGGGGCGCAGCCACAACCCGTCGCTCATCTTCGACGTCGGCGACGTATCTGAGAATTCATATACATTCGCGCCCGAGACGCTGTACCTGCGCCCCCGCGCCGGCGGCGGCGTGGACAGCGTGTACGTGGGCAAGCGCGCCCAGGGCCTCGACCACCTGGACAGCGAACGCGATCCGTTCACCCGCGCCTTCAACGTCGACGTCAACGACACCGGGCTGCCGGGCGACGTCATCGACTCGCTGGTCGTGGTGGACGCGAACGGCGGCGTGAGCAAGGTGAAGAACTTCGCCACCTGCCAGGGCGTGTTCCGCGCCATCCTCCCGCTCGGCGACACCCACGTGAACTGCACCGTGCACAACAACCGGCTGGACGAGGAGGACATCGACCAGAACGGCGTGCTCAACTTCGACAGCGCCCACCGCGAGAGCGAGGGCATCCTGCGCTATGTGGTGGACCTGAGCGACCCCTCCACCTACGCGCGCGTGGGCAACGTGGCCCTCGTCCCCGACACCACCGGCGGCGTGGTCACCGACGTGCGCAAGGAATGGGTGTTCGTCCGCATCCCGTTCAACTCCCCCAGCGACTCGCTCAACGACGTGCAGCGCCGCCGCATGAAAGCCCTGCGCATCACGCTCGTGTCCGGCGCCGGCACCCCCGACGACCAGTTCGTGCAGCTCCCCATCGACGGGCTGCAACTGGTGGGCGCGCCGTGGATCACCCGCAACCAGCAGACCATCGCCGGCGTGGCCGGCAATCAGGGCGCCGGCGGGTTCGTCATCACGTCGCTCATCGGCACCGCCGACCGCGACTCCGTGAACGGCCTGTACTACCAGTCGCCGCCCGGCATCATCAATCAGGCCGATACGCGCGCCGCCGCCTACGCGCCCACCGCCGTCCAGATCAACGAGCAGTCGCTGCGCATCCTGGCCGGCGACCTGCCGCTCTACGGGCGCGCCGAGGCGTATTACCGGTTCCCCGCCGGCCAGCAGAACTTCATGGGTTATCAGCAACTCCGCCTGTGGGCCCGCGGCCGCAATCACGGCTGGGGCGCCAACGGCGAGCTGCAGATGTACGTGAAGATGGGCCGCGACGAGAACAACTTCTACATGTACCGCACCCCCGTGAACTCGGGGCAGGGGCAGAGCGCCTGGTTGCCCGAAGTGCAGGTGGACTTCCAACGCTTCTACGCCCTGCGGCGCCAGCTCCAGAACGCGTACCTGCACGGCGGCGCCGATTCACTGGCCTGCACCGGCGTCGATTCGGCGATGATCGCGGCCTCGGGCCTGCCGCTCAGCGGCGTGAACCATCGCTACGCCGCGTGCAGCGGCGGCTACATGGTGTACACCGTCGAGCCCGGCGTCACCCCGCCCAATCTCGCCGCCGTGCAGGAGATGGCCGTGGGCATGATGCGCGTGGCGCAGGGCGGCGGCCCCACCTCCATCGTGCCCGGCGACACGCTCGAGCTCTGGGTGGACGACATCCGCCTGGCCAACGCCGTGAACGCCACCGGCTACGCCGGCCAGATCGGCGCCGAGCTCACGGCCGGCGACGTGGGCGAGCTGCGCATGAACTACATGCGGCGCGACCCCAACTTCCGGCAGCTCGGCGAGCAGCCGTCGTTCCAGGACGAGCGCACGCTCGAGATCGCCGGCACGCTCCACATGGAGAAGCTCCTCCCGTCGCGCTGGAATCTGGCCGCGCCGCTCACCGTGAGCCGCGTGATCTCCAGCTCGGCGCCGCAGTTCCTGGCCGGCACCGATCTGCCCGGCGCCGGCATCGCCGGGCTGCGCACGCCGCACGACGCCGTGACCACGTACACGCTCGTCCTGCGGCGCCGCACGCCGATGGGCAACGCCGCCCTCGCGCCCCTGCTCGACCACCTCGCCGCCACCACCACGCTCACCACCGGCGACTCGCGCGACGAGTACGCCAGCGGCACGAGCAGCCACTTCGACTTCGGGCTCGACTACCTGATCGACGGCGGCGACCGCCGCGCGCCGCTTCCGGGATGGATGCGCGCCTCGCTCTCGGCGCTCCCGGGGTTCTTGCAGGGCGGACCGGTCACGGCGCTCGAGCAGGGCGCCTTCCGCTGGGAGCCCACGCAGTTCCGTCTCACCAGCGGCATCACCCACAACGACGACCGCCGGTTCTCGTTCCTCACGCCCTCGAGCTCCGCCGGCGATTCGGCCACGCTGTCGCTGGCCCTCGATCAGCTCTGGCGGAACGGCGGGTCCATCGAGTTCCACCCCACCGACGCGCTCACCGCCCGCTGGGACGTGCTCTCCCTCCGCGACCTGCGCCAGTACGGCGACACCAACGCCCCGGCCATTCTCGCCACCGCCGAGCGCCGGCGGCTGTTCGGCGTCGACGTGGGCATGGAACGCCAGCGCACCATGCAGAGCGCGATCACGTTCGCGCCCGAGCTGTCGCCCTGGCTGCGTCCGCGCCTCGATTTCGGCACCCAGTACACCATGCTGCGCGACCCCAACTCCACGTCGCTCCTGCTGCCCACCGACAGCAGCGGCGCGTACGTGTTGCCGGCCCGCATCAATGCCTCGCAGACGATGGGGCTGGGGCTCGGGGTGGACCTCGGCAAGGCCGCCGCCGCGTATTCCGGCGATACGACGCTCGTCAAGTGGGTCACGCGCTACTTCTCGCCGATCGACGTCTCCTATTCGCGAAGTCTCATTTCGGCGCTGGATGGCGCGCCGTTCGATCCGTCGCTCGGGTTCCAACTCGGCCTCGGCAACGTGGGCGGTTACCGCTACGTGAACGGCGCGCCGGCGTCCACCGCCGGATTCACCGGTACCTGGAGCGCCAACAACGCGTTCTACCTGCCGCTGGGCGTCACCGTGGTCAACCGGTACCGCCGCACGAGCAACAACAACTGGGTGCTCCGGCTGGACAACACGCAGTCCCAGGTGCAGGGCCTCACCACCACGTTCCCCGACTTCAACGTGCGGTGGAACTGGCGGCCCGGTCCGCTCACGGCGATGGTGACGGGGGTGGACGCCACGGCGGGCTACACGCGGTCGCTGGCCACGGCATCGCTGCTCTCGGCACTCGACACCTCGGCGCCCGACCTCCGCCGCGCCTGGGTGTACGCCTATCCCGTGAGCGGACGCGTCACCTGGGGGTTCGGCGGGTTGAGCACGGGCGCCGGCTACACGCTCACCCAGCGCATCGACTCGCTGCCGGGAAGCTTCGCCCGCGGCCACACCGAGGACGTGAACGTGGACGTGGGGCGGTCGTTCCGGATCCCGAAGTCGTGGGGGCTGGGGCTCAAGAACGACGTGCGGGCGCGGTTCGGCCTGCAGCAGAGCCGCACCCTGAGCTACGTGTTCGCCGACAGCGGCGGACAGTCCAGCCGGCTCATCGACAACGGGCGGTCGGCCATCAACCTCAACGCCGACACCGAACTGTCGGAGAACATGCAGTTCACCTTCCAGCTGTCGCGCGTCATCACGTACGACAACAACCTCAACCGGCGGCTGAACCAGTTCGTGCTGTCCACGATCCTGCAGATCCAGTTTGCCAGCGGGCCGCTGCGGTAGCGGCCCGCCGGCGACTACCGGGTTCTAGTACAACAGTTGGTAGTTGATCCGGAACCCGCGCCCGGGCTGCGGCACGAAGTCCTTGATCACCGACAGATTGTCGCGGTACACCGTGTTGAACGCGTTGTCGCAGTGCAGGCTGATCTCCGACACCAGCCCCTGGTGCACGATGCGCATGCCCACGCCGAGGTTCATGAGGGTGTAACCGGCCGTGGGCGTGTCGCCGTCGCCCAGGCGGGTCTGCGCGGCCGCGCCGCGCACCTCCACCATCCCCATGTATTTCTGATCCTGGTACGTGGCTCGCAGGAGTCCGCGCAGCGGCGGGATGAACGGCAGCGGCACGTCGAGCTTGGTATCCTGCGCGTTCACGTAGTCGGAACTCGCCCGCAGCGCCAGGTACGGCGCCGGCTGCACCACCATGCTCGCCTCGAACCCCGCCAGTCGCGCATTGGTGGCCGAGAACTGGCGCACCGGGAAGTCCTGGATCGTGTCGCCGCGCAAGAATCCGTAGATGTAGTGGTCGATGAAATTCACGTACGGCGTGAATTCGAACTTGGCGCCGCCGAAGTCGCCCTTGAGCGACGCGTCCACGCCGAGCCCGTTCTCCGGGCCCAGGCTCGCCGTGCCCACCGAGTACGTCCCGCTGGCCGCGTCGAGCCCGTTGGCGAACAGCTCCTGCACGGTGGGGGCGCGGAACGAACGCGCCACGCTGAACGAGCCCAGGATCTCCGGCGTGAACTGCTGGATCGCGCCCACCGAGGCCGTGACGGCATTCGAGAGCCGCGATTCGTTCAACGTCTGGAACACCGTATCGGTGGACTGCGCGTAGGGATTGGTCTGGATCTTGTTGTAGTCGAATCGCACCCCGGCCTGCAGGCGCGTGTTGGACGCCGCGCGATACTCCTCGTACGCGTAGCCGGCCAGGCCCGTGGTCACCGAGTTGGGCCCCAGCGGCTGGTCGCCCTCGATGGTCAGGTTCTGGATGTCCGACCAGAGGCCCAGCGTGCCGCTCAACTTGCCGTACTGCTTCTGCTGGAACTGCAGCACGGCGTTGAATTCCTGCTTGTGGAAGTGGTTGGCCTGCGGATCGGACACGCCGGTGGAATCCTGCGCCGTGGGGAACTCGGAGTGGTTGTAGTCGTTGTAGCTCGCGTCGAGCTTCACGCGCTGGAACCACGCACTCCCGATGTTGAACAGGCTGCGGAACTCCACCGTGTTGCGCTGCTGCGAGATGCGCGACGTGGTGGGCGGCACGTTGAGCCAGTCGGCGTTCGGCGGCACGCCGGGAATGCCGTAGTTCATCTCGTAATGGTTGGCGCCGATGCCCACCATGCCGAACTCGCCCTGGTACGAGTAGCCCAGCCCGCCCTCGCTGCTGCGATTGTCCGACTGCGGAATGCGGGTGAGCGCGAACTGGGCGCCGGTGCCGGGATCGGTGTACGTGCCCGCCGGGATGCCGATGTCGCCCGAGTGCAGCCCGCCGGCCGAGATCCGGAACGCCGAATTGCCGTTGGTGTAGATGTTGTTGACGTAACCGGAATACTCATTGCTCACGCTGTTCCCCTCGATGGCCACGGTGCCCGACATCGGATGATCCGAGGCCGTGGGCACGAGGTTGGTGATCACATTCACCAGCCCGCCGATCGTGTTGGGGCCGTAGAGGATGGTGGCCGGCCCGCGCACCACGTCCACCTGCGCGATGGCCATCGCGTCGATCGGCGTGGCGTGCGCCGGATCGTAGGTGGCGATGTCGCCCATGCGCAGCCCGTTCTCCAGAATCAGCACCTCGTTGTCGCCCAGACCGCGCAGAATCGGGCGCGACGGCGCCGAGCCGTTGCCGCGCACGGTCACGCCGGGCAGGTCGGACAGCTTCTCGGCGAAACTCATGCCGGCGCTGTTGTCGAAGTCCAGTCGCCCCTTGGATTCCGCGGACTGGTACTGCTCGTCGGCCGGCCGCGCCGTGGGGGACGCCGAGACGACGATCTCCTCCAGCGGGATGGCCGACGGCTTGAGATCGAACGACGCCGAGGCGGCGCGGCCGGCCACCCGCACCGTGTCGGTGGCCGACGCGTATCCGGTCACGCCCACGAAGATCCGGTAGGTGCCCGCGGGGACGTCGACGAACTGGAAGTTGCCGCGCGCCCCCGTGCGTTCGATGCGGTCGAGCTCCAGCAGCCGCACCATGGCGCCGACGATCGGATGCCCCGCGCTCTGGACGGTGCCGGAGATGGTCTGCGCCGCGGCGGGCGCGGCGGCAAGGGCCAGCGCCAGCGCGGCCAGGTACAGCGAGTCGGCGATCGTGCGGGGTCGATTCCGGGTCAGCAAGCGCGGGCTCCTGGTAGATTCGTTGTCGTCCGAGATTCCATCTTACCCGTACGATTCATGGCCGCAAACTGTTGGTCTTCCGGCGGCCGGCCGTGGCGCCGCACTCGCGAGCGCGCATATTACTATCGGACAGCCCGTCATGCGGTTTCACCCGTCTTCCGCTGATCACCCCGTGCGAATGCTCCTTCTCGCGTGTCTGGCCGCGTGCACGCTCACGTCGTGCGACCGCTTCCGCGGCCCCAAGACTTCGTTCGATGGCCAGGCGGCCTACGCGATGGTCAAGACGCAGGTCGCGTTCGGCCCGCGCGTGCCCGGCACCGCCGCCTGGAAGAAGACCGGCGACTGGATCGTGACCCAACTCAAGCAGCTCGGCGACTCCGTGGTCGAGCAGCGGTTCGAGCACGTGACGCCCGCCGGCGACACGATCCCGATGCGCAACATCATCGCCCGCATCCGGCCCGACCTGTCGCAGCGCGTGCTGTACGTCACCCACTGGGACACGCGCCCCACGGCCGACAACGATCCGGTCATCGGCAACCGCAAGCTGCCCATTCCTGGGGCCAACGACGGCGCCTCAGGCGTGGCGATGTTCATCCAGATCGCGGCCGCGCTCAAGAAGACGCCCCCCACCGTGGGCGTGGACCTGCTGTTCGTGGACGGCGAGGACTACGGCGACTTCAACACGTATTCCGACACGGCCAGCAATCCCGACGTGCTCATCGGGTCCACCTATTACGCGCGCCATATGGACATGACCCACCCGCCGCTGTACGGCGTGCTCTGGGACATGATCGGCGACAAGGACCTCGACATCGATCAGGAAGGCAATTCGCTCGCCCAGGCGCCCGAGGTCGTGTCGCTGGTCTGGAACACCGCCAAGCAGCTGGGCTATTCCAGGTACTTCATCGCCCAACAGGGCGAGACGTTCTGGGACGATCACGTGCCGTTCCTCAAGCAGGGCGTGCACGTGATCGACGTGATCGACGCCAACTATGGGCCCAAGACGGCGATGTATCCGGACGGCTGGCACCACACCATGCAGGACACGCCCGACAAGGTGTCGGCGCACAGCCTGCAGGTGGTCGGTGACGTGGCCGTGTGGCTCGTCACCCACCAGTAGCGCGCCTACCAGATCACGGCGCGTAGACTGTCCGGACGCACCATCGCATCGCCGTCCGTGCAGCCCCAGGCCTTCCGGAACTCCGGCATGTTGCTCAGCGGCCCATCCACGCGCCACTTGCCCGGCGAGTGCGGATTGGTCTTGATCTGCTGCAACTCGGCTTCGGGACGCTGCAGTCCGCGCCAGATCCGGGCCCAGGCCAGGAAGAATCGCTGCTCCGGCGTGAAGCCGTCGATCTTCTTCCGCGGGCCGTTCCCCAGCGCCTTCTCCATCGCCGCGTACGCCACGGTGAGTCCGCCCAGATCGGCGATGTTCTCGCCCAACGTCAGCCGTCCGTTCACGTGCGCCGTGCCGTCCAGCACGGCGTAGCTGTCGAACTGATCCACCACGCGCTGCGCCGCCACCTTGTACTTGGCCGCGTCCTCCGGCGTCCACCAGTCGCGCAGATTGCCGTGGGCGTCGAACTGCCGGCCCTGATCGTCGAACCCGTGCGTCATCTCGTGGCCGATCACGGCGCCGATCGCTCCGTAGTTCACGGCGTCGTCGGCGGCGGGATCGAAGAACGGCGGCTGCAGGATGCCGGCCGGGAACTGGATCTGGTTGAGCGACGGGCTGTACGACGCGTTCACCGTGGGCGGCATCATCGACCACTCGCTCCGGTCCAGCGGCTTGCCCACCTTCTCCCAGTTGCGCGCCGTGTTCCACGCCGACACGGCCCGCAGGTTGGCGTAGTACGCGTCCGTCTTCACGCTCAGCGTGGCGTAGCTGCGCCATTTGTCCGGATACGCCACCTTGCGCAGATACGCCTCGAGCTTGATCACCGCCTGCTGCTTGGTGGCCTCGCTCATCCACGGGAGACCGTCGATGCGGTCGTGCAGCGCCGACACGAGGTTGTCCACCATCTTCGCGGCGCGCGCCTTGGCGGCCGGCGAGAAGTTGCGCTTGACGTACGCCTGGCCCACGGCCTCGCCCAGCGCGCCGTTCGTCGTCGCCGTGCAGTCGCGCCACCGCGGCGGCGGCTCCTTGATGCCGGTCAGCGTCTGCTCCCACCGGAACGCCTCCGCGCGGAACGGCGCGCTCAGCGATCCCATGGCGCCGCTCGTGGCGTGCCACCGGAGATAGGCCTTCCACGTGTCCACCGGCGTGGCCGGGATCAGCGAATCGAGCGCCGTGAAGAACGCCGGCGTGCGCACGTTCACCGTGGTCACGTGCTTGGCGCCCTGCTGCTCCAGATAGCGCGTCCAGTCCAGGTGCGGCGTCATCTGCTGGAACTCGGCCAGCGACATCTTGTGGTACGTCGCGTTGGGGTCGCGCATCGCCACCCGCGAGAGCTGCACCCTGGCCAGTTCGGTCTCGAGGCCGACGATCGCTTCGGCGTCGGCCCTGGCCTGGGCGTCGGTCTCTCCCGTGAGCACCAGCGAGCGCGCCACGTGGTCCAGGTATTCCTCGCGCAGCTTCACCGAGCGCGCGTCGTCGTTGAGATAGTCCTCGCGCGACGACATCCCGAGCCCGCCCTGGTTGGCCGAGACGATGATGTCGTTGGCGTTCTTGGGGTCGGATCCCGGAAAGAGCGAGAACGGCGCCAACCCGCTGCCGCCGCGTCCACCGCCTCCGGCGCCGCGCTCGCCGAAGGCCCGCACCACGTCCTCGGTGGTGTGCACCGCCGCGACCGCGCGCAGCTCGGGAGCCAGCGGCTTCATGCCCAACCGGTCGATCGCCGCCGTGTCCATGCACGCCATGTAGAAGGTGCCGATCTTCCAGTCGTTGGTGCCGGCCTTGGTCTCACGGCTGCGCACCAGGCTGGCGTCGTCCTCCACGATCTGGTGCACCACGTCCTGGTTCTTGTCGCTCAGGATGCCGAAGCTGGCCAGGCTCGTCTTGTCGGGCGGGATGGTGTGGTCCTTGAGCCACCCGCCGTTCGCGTATTCGTAGAAGTCCGTGCACGGCGCGCAGGTGGTGTCGAAATTCGCCTTGGGAAACGCGCTGTCGGCCGGGCGCTGCGCCCACGCCGAGGACCGTGCGGCCGCGCTCAGCACCAACGCGGCGGTCATGCGGAAGATCCATTTCGCGTGCATCGTCGTACTCCCGATGAAGCGGAGGGGTGAGAACCGAATGCGGGCGAGGGGGGACGATCGCCCGGACCGCGCAATATTGCGCCGGTACCTGGCCGGCGCACCCCTTGCGCGGTGGTCCGCACCACCGGGCAACGTTCCGATGACGGCGCCGCGCGGTGCAGGGGATACACTGGCTCCATGCCTACGCCCGCCGAACGCCAAGCGCTGCTCTTTCTCGGGGCCGTCGTCTGCCTGGGCGCCGGCGTGCGCGTGATGCGCGCGCACGAAGTGCCGCCGCCGCAGGCGTCGCGCCGCGCGCTCGACGCCCAGATCTCGGCGGTGGATTCCACGCGGCGCCTGAGGGCAGCGGCCGGCCGGGCGCGCGAGGCCAAGCCCGAGAGCGCGGCCAAACGACGGCCCCAGGGGCGCGCGCCGGGGGTGGGGGTGGTGCCGCGCATCACGGTCGTCCAGCGGGGGCCGGCCGGCCCTCGCCAGCGCGTGGACGTGGATCGGGCCACCCAAACGGACCTGCAGCGGCTTCCGGGCATCGGGCCGGCCCTGGCAGCGCGGATCGTGGCCGATCGGGACAGCAACGGGCCGTTCGGGTCGGTGGCCGGCCTGCAGCGGGTTAAGGGAATTGGCAAAGCCACGGCGGCGCGGCTCGATTCGCTGGTCAGCTTTTCCGGCACGCCGCGGCCCGTAAGTCCCCGGCCCGTCAAGCCTTCGGGGCGTGTGCGGTAGCTCACCAATCCGATCCCGGTTCTGGGTCGTAAGCCGTTCTTGACAGGGAGGTTACGCATCGGCACCTTCCCGATTGAGGCATTCTGTAGATTACGGATGCCCGTGATCGGCCGGATGGACCACCGATACAACCCTCCTGACCACCGCCATGGCAGCACCCGCCGCTTCAAGCGAACGCATTGGCGACCTCCTCGTTCGCGAGGGGCTGATCTCCAAGGAACAGCTCGAGAAGGCGCTTCAGGAGCAGAAGCAGAGCGGCACCCGGGTGGGCTACAACCTGGTGAAGCTCGGCTTCATCCATGAGACCGAGCTGACCAAGATGCTGGCCCGGCAGTACAAGATGCCGGCCGTGGACCTGTCCAAGTTCGAGGTCGATCCGCGCATCGCCAAGCTCATTCCCGGCGACCTGGCGCTCAAGCATCTGGTGTTGCCGCTCAAGCGGGAGGGGCGCACGCTCACCGTGGCGATGGCCGACCCCACCAACCTGGGCGTGCTCGAGGATCTCAAGTTCATCACCCGGTACGACATCTTCCCGGTGATCGCGGGCGAGTTCACGATCAAGAACGCGCTCGAGAAGGTATTCGAGACCACGGATACGCAGATGACCACGCTCCTCGAGGACATCGAGGGGATGGGCCTGGACGGCGACGTGGAGCTGCTGGAGGACACCGAGGAAGACGTGTCCGCGGCGGCGTTGCAGGCGCAGATGGAAGATGCGCCCGTGGTCAAGCTGATCAACGCCATCCTCACCGACGCCGTGAAGAAGGGCGCGTCGGACATCCACTTCGAGTGCTTCGAGCACGAGCTGCGCGTGCGGTATCGCGTGGACGGCGCGTTGAGCGAGGTGATGAAGCCACCCAAGAAGATGCAGGCGGCGCTGGTGTCGCGGTTCAAGATCATGGCCTCGCTCAACATCGCCGAGCGCCGCGTGCCGCAGGACGGCCGCATCAAGCTCAAGATGGGCAACAAGGTGATCGACTATCGCGTGTCCACGCTGCCCACGCTGTTCGGCGAGAAGATCGTGCTCCGGATTCTCGACAAGGGCAACCTGACGCTGGACCTCGAGAAGTTCGGCATCGAGCCCAAGGCCGAGCAGGATCTGATGGAGGCGGTCACCAACCCCTACGGCATGGTGCTGGTCACGGGCCCCACGGGTTCTGGCAAGACGACCACGCTCTACTCGGCGCTGTCCAAGGTGAACACGATCGACGTGAACATCATGACCGCCGAGGACCCCGTGGAGTACAACATGTTCGGGGTCAATCAGGTGCTGGTGCGCAACGAAGTGGGCATGACGTTCGCGGCGGCGCTGAAGGCGTTCCTGCGGCAGGATCCGAACATCATCATGGTGGGCGAGATCCGCGATCTGGAAACCGGCGGCATCGCGATCAAGGCGGCGCTCACGGGACACCTGGTGCTCAGCACGCTGCACACCAACTCGGCGCCGGAGACGGTGACGCGGTTGATGGACATGGGGCTCGAGCCGTTCAACGTGGCGTCGGCGCTCAATCTGGTGCTGGCGCAGCGGCTGTTGCGGCGCATCTGCCCGCGGTGCAAGGAGAAGTACACGCCCACCGACGAGGAGCTGGCGATCGCCAAGGTCACGCGCACGACGACCCTGCGCGAGCTGCGGTTCACGGACTATTCCATCGATGCGGCGCGGTTGCGGGCCACCAAGGAGGCGGCGCCGTACCTGGCCAACGTGACGCTCGACACGACGTTCGGCGAGCTGGCGTACTTCCGCGGCAAGGGGTGCGACGCCTGCGCCGGCACCGGGCTCAAGGGCCGCCAGGGCGTGTACGAGGTGATGCCGATGACGCCGGCGATGCGCAAGCTGGTGATGATGAACGTTGGCGCGGCGGAGATCCGGGACGGCGCGGTGGCCGAGGGGATGCTCACGCTGCGCATGGATGCCTGGATGAAGGTGATGAAGGGCATCACGACGATGGAACAGATGTGCCGGGAGACCTCGGCGTGACAGCCGGTAGGACGGTAGGACGACGGTATTCGTAGGCGCAGTGGTTCCGCGCGCCCCCACGTGGATCAACCCCAGGATCGATGACCAGCCCCGCCACCCCCAGTTCGCTGAATCTTCGCGTGCTGCTCGAGGAAGTGATCGAGCGCAACGCGTCGGACCTCCACATCACGGCCGGCGAGCGGCCCAAGATGCGCATCGACGGCGACATCACCGACTCGCGGGTCGACACGGTGATGCAGCCCAAGGACACGATGCAGCTGGCCTATTCGGTGCTCACGGAGAATCAGAAGAAGCGGTTCGAGATGGACGACGAGCTCGACTTCTCGTTCGGCATCCAGAACCTGGCGCGATTCCGCGGCAACTGCTTCAAGCAGCGGGGCTGCGTGTCGATGGTGATCCGGCAGATCCCCTTCAACATCAAGACGTTCCAGGACCTGGGGCTGCCCAAGGTGATCAGCGACCTGTCGGACAAGCCGCGGGGGCTGATCCTGGTGACCGGGCCCACGGGGTCGGGCAAGTCGACCACGCTGGCGGCGATGATCGACAAGATCAACAAGGAAGTGAAGGGGCACATCATCACGATCGAGGACCCCATCGAGTTCATCCACAAGCACCAGGCGTGCATCGTGAACCAGCGCGAGGTGGGGTCGGACACCAAGAGTTTCGGGGCGGCGCTGAAGTACGCGTTGCGCCAGGACCCCGACGTCGTCCTCATTGGAGAAATGCGCGACCTGGAGACCATCCAGGCCGGGCTGACGATCGCGGAGACCGGCCACCTGGCGTTCGCCACGCTGCACACGAACAGCGCGGCCGAGGCCATCAACCGGATCATCGACGTCTTCCCCTCGCACCAGCAGTCGCAGGTGCGGGCGCAGTTGGCGTTCTCGCTCGAGGGCATCATCACGCAGACGCTGCTGCCCAAGGCGACCGGCAAGGGGCGGGCGATGGCGGCGGAGATCCTCGTCGTCACGCCGGCCATCCGGGCGTTGATTCGCGACGACAAGATCCACCAGATCTATTCCACCATGCAGTCGGGCAAGAAGTACGGCATGCAGACGATGAACGACGCGTTGTACAATCTGTACGTCACCCGGGCGGTCACGTTCGAAGAATGCGTCCGGGCCTCGCACGATCCGACGGAGCTGTCGCGCATGTGCGGCGTGCCGCTGGACGGAGCGGACGAGAAGCGGCCCGGGTCCCCCACGCCGAGCATCACCGGAACCAAGCGGTAATCACCGGAGGCAACTGGCGGCATGCCCACTTTCACGTACACCGCTCGCACCGCGAACGGACAGTTGAAGAGCGATACCATCGATGCGGCCAACCGTGACGAGGTGATCGCGCAGCTGCGCAAGCAGCGGCTGACCGTCGTCAAGGTCGATGAGGGGTCGGGCAAGAAGAAGCGGTTGGGGAAGGTCGGGATGCGCGACATCGTGATCTTCACCCGGCAGTTCTCGACGATGATCAATGCCGGCCTGCCGCTGGTGCAGGCGCTGGACATCCTGGCGCAGCAGAGCGAGAACCCGGCGCTGTGCGAGACCACTCGGCAGATCGTGTTCGACGTGGAATCGGGCCATACCGTGGCCGACGCGTTGCGCAAGCATCCCAAGGCGTTCACGGAGCTGTACGTGAACATGGTGGCGGCCGGCGAGGCGGGCGGCATCCTGGACACCATCCTGCTGCGTCTGGCCGTGTTCATGGAAAAGAACGACGCCCTGGTGCGCAAGGTGAAGGGCGCGATGATCTATCCGGCGGTGATCATGACCGTGGCCGGCGCGGCCATCGCCGTGCTGCTGATCTTCGTGATCCCCGTCTTCCAGAACATGTTCTCGAGCGTGAACGTGGCGCTGCCGTTGCCCACGCGCATCGTGATCGGGCTGTCGCACTTTCTGAAGACGTACTGGTGGGCCGTGTTCGGCGGCGCCGGACTGGCCGGGTACTTGGGCAAGAAGTACTACGCCACGCCCGACGGAAAACTCGTCATCGACCGGTTGGCGCTGCAGGCGCCCGTGCTGGGCGACGTGCTGCGCAAGTCGGCCGTGTCGCGGTTCACGCGCACGCTGGGCACCCTGATCGGGTCGGGCGTGAGCATTCTCGACGGCCTCGAGATCACGGCCAAGACCGCGGGCAATCGCGTGATCCAGGATGCGATCATGGAGAGCCGGGCGAGCATCGCCGGCGGTGAGACGATCAGCGCGCCGCTCAAGAAGAGCCAGGTCTTCCCGCCGATGGTGATCAGCATGATCAACGTGGGCGAGCAGACGGGCGGCCTGGACGAGATGCTGTCCAAGATCGCCGACTTCTATGACGAAGAAGTGGACGCCGCGGTGAGCAACCTGCTGGCGCTGATGGAGCCGGTGATGATCGTGTTCCTGGGCGTCGTCGTGGGCGGCATGGTGGTGGCCATGTACCTGCCGATCTTCGACATGGTGAACGCGGTGCAGTAGGCGCGGCAGTAACGCGCGCTCGTGGAGTTGTGGATCACGAGAAAGGCCCCGGCCAACGCCGGGGCCTTTCTTCGCATCGGGTGTGGATTTGCACTTTCTATCGTAATTCAGTTGCGCGCTCTATCGTAATTGTTTGCGGATTCTATCATAATTGTTTGTGAGCGTCAGAACACCCCTCAGTCCGCATTCAGCGTTCGCACCGGATCGATGTGTGCCGCGCGCCACGCCGGAATCGACGCCGCGACGAGTCCGGCCCCAAGCAGTGTGAGCACGACGGACGCGATGACGGCAGGGTTCCATGGGGCCGTGCCGTAGAGACGCGACGCGACGAACCGCCCACCGGCGAGCGACAGCACGGCACCGACTACCGCGCCGCTCATCACGGGCCGGAGCCCCCGCCCAATCACGTCCCGCATCAGATCGGCAGCATCCGCGCCCAGGGCCATGCGAACTCCAAGTTCGTGCACGCGTTGGGTGACCGAGTACGACACGGTGCTGTAGATGCCCAATCCTGCGATTACCATGGCGAGCCCACCGAACACGCTGAACAAGCTGGCCCCGAGTTCCCACGGGTGATATTGCGGCGCGAGCCGATCCGCCATGCGCACCACGCCGGGCTCGCCGCCGGGGAACGCTTGGCGAAGGGTACTCCGGGTCTGTGCCATCACTGCGGCCAGGCGCTTGGGATCGGCACGAATCACCATGACCTGGGGCGGTCGTGCGCCCCGCATGGACTGAAAGATCGGCAAGTACAGCTGCGGCGCGCGCTGTTCTGTGAGCCGCTCGCGAATGGCGTCACCGACCACTCCGACGATGGTCGCGCACGGACTTTGCCGCGTTTGCAGGTAGATACACTGACCGATCGGGTCCTGCCCGGGCCAGAAGGTACGTGCCAGGGTCTGGTTCACGACGACCGCGGCTGCCGAGTTGCCCTGCGCCTGGTCCCCAAAGCTGCGGCCTCGCAACACGGGCACCCCGATGGCCTTGAAGTAGTCCGCCGAGACGTAGCTGCCGGTCGGCACCGGCTCGGTTCCGGAGTCGGACGAGTCCGTGGCCGTATAGAACTTGACGGTGCCAAACCGCCGCATGGGCTCGTCCCACGCGAAGGCCACCGCCTCGACCCCCGGCGCCCCGCGCAGCCGTTCCCCCGCGGCGCGCATGCCGCTCGTGAAGGCGACGGTGTCCGGGCGCGCACCCGCAGGGAACTGCACGGACGCGTACGCCAGGCGCGGAACATCAAACCCGATGTGCAACTGCTCGATATTGGTGAGGCTGAGCACACACAACGCGGCGCCGACCAGGAGCAGAACGGAGAGTGCCGCCTGCGCACCAACGAGTGCTTTGGGCAGCAGCGCGCGTCCCTGGACTCCTTCGCGCAGAGTCACCCTGAGCGACCGGGCCAGGTCCGGTTCGGTCGCCTGAAGCGCGGGCACCAGGCCGGCCACTATTCCCGCAATGAGCGACAGCCCAACGGTGAACGCGATCACGTGCCAACTGAGCGAGCCGTCGGCGAACTCCGTGCCCGGTAGCAGCAGTCCCCGAACCAAGGCGGCCGTAGTCTGTGCCGACAGCACGGCGGCGGCTCCGGCTGCGAGCGATAGGAGCACGCCTTCCACAACGAACAAGCGCGCGAGACGCGCGCGGCTGATGCCGAGTGCCAGTCTGACGGCCACTTCGCGACGTCGGGCCATGGCGCGGGCCAGCAGGAGGTTGATGGCGTTGGCGCCCGCGATGAATAGAATGATGATCGCGACGACCGCCAGGCGAACGGCGAGCGTCACCTCCTGCGGCCGGCTGCCCGGCCCCCGCGCCTCGATGATCGATCTGAAGGACAGCTGCGCCGTGGGGCTCGTCGAAAAGTCAGTCCGTGGCGTGTGGCGAAATGCATCGGTCGCGCGGGCCTCAAGGACCTGGCGGTCGGCGTGAGGCGCCCAGCGCCCGAACGCCGAGAAGGCAATCGTCGCGTTCGATTCCCAGAAGGGCGCTCGGCCCACGTTGTGAGTCGGGAAGGTGCCCAGAGGCAGCCAGAGGTCCACGTGCTGCAAGTCGATGCCGCTGAAGTGTGCGGGCGCGATACCGACAACGGCATACTGGTGACCGTCGATGGTCAGCATCGTGCCGACGGCGCCCGAGGCCGCGCCAAGCTCCCGGTGCCAGAACGCGTCGCTGATGACGACCACCCGGCTCGGCGCGTGCACGTCGGCTTCGGCATCGGCAAATGCACGTCCGATCATCGGCTGAACGCCGAGCACGGTGAAATAGTTCGCGGTCGTGTACGCGACCGTCGCGGTCGCCGACGCATCGCCTCGCCCGAGCGGGACCGCCGTCCGCAACGCGTACAGGGCGAGCTGCGCCTGATCGGCGAGCGCCGCATCGAGCACGCGGTACTCGTGGTAGCTCAACGCCTGCGAGATGGATGGCACGCGACTGTTTCCCCTGGGCTGCTCGATCCAGAGGCGATGCACACGCCCCGGGGAAGCAACCCCGGCAGGCGCCTGGAGGAACACCTGGTCGAGAAACGAAAAGATCGCTGCGTTGGTCCCCAACCCGAGCGCGAGAGTTATCACGATTGCGGCGGTGAGCCCGGGCGAGCGAGCGAGTGAGCGCGCCACATAGACGACATCCTGGCGCAACCCATCCATCCATCCAGATCGTACCACGCGAAGACCGCTTCGATGTTCAGACTGTCGCGGAGTCATCATCCGTCGACCTCCGGAAAATGCGCCTGTGTGGTCGTCCCGGGCGAATGGTAGGGCACCCTTACTCTCGCGCCGTGAAGCACGCCCGCGGTGCAGGACGATGCCACACTGTACATCCACGACACGCCAATATGCAAAGACTAAATCGTGCAGAGGCAGGGGACGCATGCCTTGGCGTCAGCCGGGCCACTCCTCTGCCCGTTGGGAGATCCTACGAGGAGCGACGGGAGGCGCCGAGCACGACCGGGTATCACGGCGGTCGTTAGGGCCCTGAAATGTGGAAGAGGGCGGCTGGCGGAGGGGGCCTCCGCGTTGGGGCGCCCCCCGTATGATCACGTGGGTGGCTGCCACGCCGGCACCTATGCCGAATTACGATAGAGCAACGCCTCTTGTCGGGTACAATTCCGATAGACCGCCGCGGGACTTACGATAGAGCGCGCAAAGTGACACGCTGATACGTCTTGGCGCGGTGATCAGAAATCCTCAAGGGGCCGATCCGCTGGCGGTTCGGGCCGCCCGGGGGGCAGCGGCGGGCCACGCATCCCCAGATAATCAGCCACAAAGCGAGGATCGCGGCGCGCGTGCTCGGCGTCACCGAGTTCATAGGTCGTCCCCGCGGTGCACCACACCACGCGATCAGCGATGCCTAGCAGCGTCTCGCTGTCGTGTCCACTGAGCACTACGGCGCATCCAGCATCCGCCATTTCGCGGAAGACCCGTGACAGCGTATCACCGACGATCGGCGCGACATCCCGGTATGGCTCGTCGGCGAGCAGGCAAGTCGGCCCGCGCAGCCACGCGAGGGCGACTTCGGCAAGACGTCGTTCTCCACCTGAGCACGCATCGGCGCGCTGGTCCAGCCGCTCTGTGAGGCCCACCAAGGCCGCGGCCTGCTCGATTAGCGGACGATCGAAACGTGCCGCGAAGAGGCTCATGTGCCGACGAAGCGTCAGGTTGCCCGATAGAAGATCCCGGTCGGGAAGGAGAAACATCCCGTGGCGTGCGAGATGTGCGAGCGACGGACGGAGGTAGACTTCCCCCTGGAAATGCACGGCCCCACTGGTGGCAGGTCGGAGTCCGGCGGCGACGTGGAGCAGCGTGGACTTGCCGGCCCCGTTGCGCCCGAACAGGACCACCACTTCCCCGGCTTCGGCGCGCAGCGTAGCCGCGGTGAGGACCCTGCGATCGCCGAATGTGACGACGATGCTGTCGGCCCGGAGGACTTCTCGCGGCGCGAAGGTCATCTCACGAACGCATGCGAGAATGCTGCGAAGGCTATGCCCAGCATCCCCTCGGCGAGGAGCCCGACGCAGAAGGCCCCGGTGACCGTGGATGTGGTGCCGACGGTGAGATCGGCGAGCAGAATCCGCTCGCCCCGCCGCCGGATGTCGATATAGGCGACCAGCGCGAGCAGTAATGCGATTCGAAAGCTCACGCTTGCCGAGGGTGCCAGGGAAACGCCGACCATGAGACTGGCGAGCGCGGCCAGGCCCCGGAGCCCGAGCCAGAGAGCGGTGAACCGAAAGAGTAGGATCCGAGTGAGATCCCATGTCATGCAACGACTCCCATGGCGTTTCGAGGGGCGCGAAAGGGCGTGCCCCGACCTGACGGCCAGGACGGTTGTGATTTCCGGCGAACGGCTCTGCACCGACATGCCCGGACTGATACAGTGTACCGACCCACTCTGGCGGGTGCGCCACGTCCCGGCGGCCAGCCGCTTAGTGCATCATCGCCGGCCGTCCCGGCGACGCAGCATTCTGTACCTATGAGTGGACACTAGAGTTCCGGAATGTGGTCGGTGGGGGCCTCAGATCCGAGTCACCAATGGTCAGGAAACGCCTACCATCGCCCCATCTACGGCGAGAAAGGGTTGAATCGTGCCGGACGCGGACCGGGGCTTCCCGGTGGCCAGAAGCGCGCGATACGATAGACGGGACTGTGTAATCTGGGGTATGATGGGACATGGGACTTGGCTCGTGCAGTGCCACAGTGCGTCTCGTGCGCGAGGACACCGTACCCTCTATGTCCAACGCGACTGCCTGACGATAGAGAGTGCAAGAAATGACGATAGTGCGCGCAACTGAATTACGCCAAGTTCTGCAATTTCACATAATTCGCGGAAGCCATTGTGAAGCCGCTCACGACATTTCGTGAACGGCATCGGAGAGGCGTCGGCACCCCTCCGCTTGCGCGCTCCGCGGATGGCTGCAACCTTCGAGGCGTCTGCTGCCCCTCATTGTCATGAAGGCACTTCCCGATGCCTCTGATCGGGCGCTCGCCCGGCAGTACCTCGACGGATCCGAGGCCGCGTTCCGGCAACTCTATCGCCGGCACACGCCGCGGATGCGGGGCGTGGTACTGCGATTGCTCGGCCACACCGCCCATGAGGTGGACGACGTGGTGCAGGAGAGTTGGCTGCGCGCGTGCGCAGCGCTCGACCGCTTCCGTTGGGAATCGACCCTCTCCACCTGGCTTTGTGGCATCGGCGCGCACGCCGCGCTCGAGGTGCTGCGCCGCAACGAGCGGTGGGCCGGTGACGCGGCGCTGGAGTTCGTCGCCGACGGTGCCCCGCCGCCGGGCGACGGCCTCGACGTGACGAGGGCCCTGGACGCGCTGCCACCACGGCAGCGCGCCGTCATGGTCCTGCACGATCTTGAGGGATACACCCACGACGAAATCGCCGCGCTCATGGGAATTGTTCCCGGCACGTCGAAGAGTCAACTCACTCACGCGCGCAACGCGATGCGGAGCGCGCTCCGCTGAAGAGGATGAACCGCAATGGATCACGATGATCGACTCCCCCCGGAACTCATGACGGCCCTGGCGTCGCTCCCGTGGGAGAGCGCGCCGCCGCCTGGGGAGGAGGACCGCGCAGTGCGGGCGCTGCGTCGGCGCGGGATGCTGCCGGTTCCGCGCTGGCAACGATATGCCGCATACGCCGCCGGCGTGGCCGCTGCCCTCGCGCTGTTCGTCGCCGGGAGTATCACCGGAGCGTCCCGCGCACGCGCTAGCCTGGAGCGAGTCGACGCGGTCCGGGCGTGGCCGGCCCCGGTGTCCAACCTGCGCAGCGCCGAGCTGCGCGTGCAGCGCGCCGGCTCAGAGTATGTCGGCGCGCTGGTCCAATTCGCGGCGCTCGCACGCGCCCATCCGGCCGCCCCCGGGCTGGCCGACGGGCGCGAATCCGCAGCGACCACGCTGTGCGCCGCGGCGGTGCAGCTCCCGCGCCTCTCATCCGGGGTGGGGGCGGAGCGGATCCCATGCGACGATGAGGTGTCGGCGCCGACGCGAGCCGATGCAACGATCCACTGGTTCTGAGGCACCAAGAAGAGCAAACCGATCGACACCGGTGCGCATGGGGCGAACTCAGAAGCGGAGGTGATATGCGGTGGAATCGACGCAAGACGGTCCTGATCCCGGCGGTAATCGTCCTGGCAGCCTTGGCGCTCTCAACCGGACGGGCGTGGGGGCAGGCGGTGTTCAGCGGCTCCGGCGGCAGCGGTCCGGATCTCGGGATCGGGCGCATGATCGCGCCGTACGCGATCGTGCATGCGGCCGACGACTGGATCCAGCTCGGGGGAGAGCTCGAACTCCGAGACATCCGGCCGAACGGGCCGGCGGCGGCACAGGTGCGCGATGGCGACATGCTGGTCGCCGTGGACGGTGCGCTCATCACCACACGCGAGGGAAGTGAGCATCTCTTCGACGCGCGGCCGGGCCTCCCGCTCCGCTTGACGATTCGCCGTAGCGGGCGCGACCGGGAGGTCGTCATCGTGCCGACGGGCGGGGAGTTGGCGAAGGCGAAGTCACTCGCTTCGGAGCCCGCGGTGGCGGGGTCGCCGGTGCAAACCGGCGGCGCGCCCCGCGCCCACGCGCCGGGGTGGCTCGGCATCGGTCTGTCGTGCCAGTGCACGGTGCAATCGAGCCAGCACGGGGCGGAAATCTGGTCGTTCGGGAAGGCGCCCGTCGTGTTCGCGGTCCGCGCCGATGGGCCCGCGGCGCGGGCAGGGGTTCGCGCCGGGGATATCGTGGAGAGTATCGGCGGCATTTTGCTCACCACGCCCGAAGGCGGACGGCGGTGGAGCGCGATCGCGCCCGGTCAGTCGGTGCGACTTGGCATTCGCCGCGGTCAGACGAAGATCACCCTCGTCGTGGTCGCTGCCGAGCGCTGAGGCTCGTCATCCCCGCCGCGCCGCGGCGGAGGGCGTGCCAGCACGCACGTGCCTCACTCGGGTGGGTCGCGACCGGAACGCACTCGGATGCCCAGCCGCTTCATGGTGCTCTGAAGGGTCGAATACGGCAGGCCCAGCAGGCGGGCGGCCCGACTTGGACGCTGGCCAGCGATCAGTCGCAAGCACGAACTCGATGTATCTGCGGATCGCCGTTTTGAGGCTCAGGTCGACTTCGCCGTCTGCGGACTGTCCCTTCCGGTCCTGCCCCCAGGAAGTTACAAAACAACTCACTCGGGCTAGGGAGTGGGGTTACGAGACAGCGCCCAGACAATTACGAGAGAACTCGCAGAGCCACACCCCGGCCAACGCCGGGGCCTTTCTTCGCATCGGGGGAGACACTTGATGGTGGACGGAATGACCCTGCAGGTCGGGGCGGTGCTCCTCGTGGCGACGCTCATTCGCTCGGCGCTCGGGTTCGGCGAAGCCCTGGTGGCCGTGCCACTCCTCG
>DATLTC010000098.1 GCA_035533755.1 Gemmatimonadaceae bacterium | reverse complement strand
CTCGGCCGGCTGGAGGCGCTGCGGGAGCAGTTCGACCGGCTGCGGTTCGCGGTCGAATCGCTCTCGTTCCAGTATCGGGTGGCGGGGGCCGACGGCGACGATCGCGTGTATCTCATTCGCCGCGGCCGCGTGCGCGGCGAGGTGGCGGCGCCGCGTTCGCGCGCCGAGCGGCGGGCGCTGGCCGAACTCTCGGCCGCTGTCTTCGGCGGCGACGAGCCGCGCGGCGCGCGCGTGCCCACGCACGAGATCGACGAGCTGATGCTGCTCTCGAGTTGGTTCCGCGCGCATCCGGGGGAATTGACGCACACGCGCCCGCCGACCGCCCGGTAAACCCGCACACTCACCGTCGGCGCACGCCGGACAAACCCACTCCCGAACGCCGACAGACGCGTGAATCACCGTCTCGTACGTTCTGCGGTATCGAGGAGGAAGGGATGCTCAAGGTCCGCGAGATCATGACCGCAGACCCCATTACCATGGGGCCCGATCTGACATTGCGCGAAGCCGCCGAGCGTCTTGCGGGTTCGCATATCTCGGGGGCGCCGGTCGTGAGCGGGGACTCCGTGCTCGGAGTGTTGTCGCTCTTCGACATCGTGGAGTTCATCGCCAACAGCCCGGGATTGCCTCCCGACGAGGCGGCGAACGACATCGAGGGCGACGACGACGGGTATGAAGCCGTCGCCGCGTTCTATTCCGACGCCGTCGCCGGCGACATGGCCGACGTCGTCGAGCGGATGCGCACCGTGGATCGCAGGGAGTGGGACGTGCTCTCCGAGCACACCGTGAACGAGGCGATGACGCACGTCGTGTTCTCGCTGCCTCCCGATGCCACCGTCGAGACGGCGGCCGACTACATGCGGCGCGGCGAGATCCACCGCCTGCTCGTGCTCGACGCCGGCCGGCTGGTGGGGATCATCAGTGCGCTCGACATCACGACGGCGGTCGCGGACCATCGCCTGACCAAGCGCACCTTCGTGTTCTCGCCCCACCCGCGATACCCCGCGCACGGGCGCGTGTGACCGCGGGCGGAGCCGCCGGATCACAGACCGCGATCCGGTGCAGGTTCCCCCCAAGTAGCAGCAGGCAGGAGGTATCGATGCCCAACATCCAAGTCACCCGAACGGCCGGCACGCGGCTGCCCTTCATCTCCACCCTCACGCGCGACCTCGACGATATGCAGAGCCGCCTGCGCAAGGCGTTCAACGTGCCGGCCTACGAGCCGCTCGTGCCGTCGTTCCTGGAACCGCTCGGCTGGAATCCCGCCGTCGAGGTCTCGGAGACGCCCACCGAGTTCACGGTCACGGCCGAACTGGCCGGCATGACCGCCAAGGACGTGAGCGCCGACTTCGAGAACGGCATGCTCACCATCAAGGGCGAGAAGAGCGAGGAGAAGTCCGAGGGCGACAAGAAGTACCATGTCTGGGAGCGCAGCTACGGCGCGTTCGAGCGCGCGTTCTCGTTCCCGACGTCGGTGGACCAGGACAAGGTCAAGGCGTCGTTCGAGAACGGCATGCTCACGGTCACCCTGCCCAAGACCAAGGAATCCAAGGCCAACGGCAAGAAGATCGCGATCACGAGCAAGTAGGACCCGGTGGATTCAGGGAACGAGGGGTACGTGTGTGATGGAGACGTCGTGACCTGAGAGGCGCATGCGGGCGACGCTCGGCGCGATGTCGAACCGCCGCGGCCCAGCCGCCCCTGGATTCACCACCCACCGCCCGTCTGCTCTCACGAGCAGCGGGCGGTGCGTGTGTCCGTACACGATCACGTCGGCCGCGTAGCGCGCCAGCAGCGCCGGCGGCGTCGGACTCCCCAGTTCGTGGCCGTGGCTCACGTGCACCCGCACGCCGCCGATCGTCTCGTCCAGCGCCTCGGCCAGCCGTGGATCGCCGGGCACATCCGTGTTTCCATATACGGCGCGCACGGGGGCGATCGTCTCCAGCTCCTCGAGCACGCCGTCGCCGACGTCCCCGGCGTGCAGGATCAACTCCACGCCGGCCAGCGCCGCGAACACGCCCGGCCGCACCACGCCGTGCGTGTCGGCGATCAGCCCCACCAGGTGTACGCGCGCGCTCACCGGCGCGCGCCCCGCCCCGGCTTCTCGCCCTGCCAGCGTGCCGCCAACTCGTGCGCCACCCCCAGGTGGTCGAGCACGCGGGCGACGATGAAGTCCACCAGATCCTCCACCCGCGACGGCCGGTGGTAGAACCCGGGGGCCGCCGGCATCACCACCGCCCCGGCGCGCGTGAGCCGCAGCATGTTCTCCAGATGGATCGCGCTCAGCGGCGTCTCGCGCGTCACCAGGATCAGCGGCCGCCGCTCCTTGAGCGCCACGTCGGCGGCGCGCTCGACCAGCGATCGCGACGCCCCCACGCTCACCGCCGACAACGTGCCCATCGAGCACGGGCAGATCACCATGCCGGCGTTGAGCGCCGACCCCGACGCCGGCGCCGCCCCCCGGTCGGCGTCGTCGAACGCCGTCACCAGCCGGTCCCACGCCCGGGCGCCCACCGCGGAGCGCAGGTCGGCCACGCTCGCCAGATCGGTCTCCGTGCGCAGCAGCCGCAGCCCGTGGCTCGACACGATGAGCTGCACCGGCCGCCGCGCCGCCACGAGCTGCTCCAGCAGCCGCACCGCGTACGGCGCCCCCGAGGCGCCGGTGATCGCGAAGACGATCGGGGGCGAGGCGGCCATGACTAGCGCCCCGTGTGCAGGCCGAGCATGAGCATCGGCCGCACGCGCTCGGCGAGGACGAAGAAGAAGAACGCCAGACTGAGCATGCCGTTCATCGAGAAGAACGCCGCATCGAGCTTCGAGAGATCCCCCGGCCGCACGATCGAATGTTCGTACGCCAGGATCGCGCCGGCCAGGGCCACCCCCAGCCAGTAGAACACGCCCAGATGCGTGGCCACGCCCACCGCCACGAGCGCCGCCACCGTGATCGCGTGCAGCACGTGCGCGATCGCGATCGCGCGCCGCGCGCCCACCTTGGCCGGCAGCGAGTAGAGCGCGTTGGCGCGATCGAAATCCATGTCGGCCAGGGAATAGAACACGTCGAACCCGCCCACCCACGTCATCACCGCGGCCGCCAACGCCACCAGCATCCACCACGGCCGGCTCCACGCCCCCGTCACCGCCAGGTACCCGCCCACCGGCGCGATGGCCGTGCCGGCGCCCAGCACGAGATGCGCCCACCGCGTGAATCGCTTGGTGTGGCTGTAGAAGAACACCCAGAGCAGCGCCGCCGGCGAGAGCGCGAAGCAGAGCTCGTTCAACCGCGACGCCGCGAAGCCGAACAGCGCCGACGCCACGATCACCGACCCCCACGCCTCGGCCACCGACAGCACGCCGCGCGGGATCTCCCGCATCGCCGTGCGCGGGTTGCGGGCGTCGATGTCGCGGTCGGCGATGCGATTGAATGCCATCGCCGCGAACCGCGCGGCCGTGAACGCCACCACCACCCACGCCACCTGCGCCAGGTGAATCGGGCGCCGGTACGACGCCAGGATCACCCCCACCAGCGCGAACGGCAGCGCGAACACCGTGTGCGGCAGCTTCACCAGATTCACGTACGCGATGAACCGCGAGCCGCGGTGGGCGAACGTCTGGCCCTCGCGCGCGCTCATCGCCACGGCAACCCCAGCGACGCCCACATCGCGTCCACCCGCTGCCGCGTCGCCTCGTCCATCGCGATCACCCGCGGCCAATCGCGCGTGAACCCCTCCTCGGCCAGCTTGCGCGTGCCGTCCAGCCCCATCTTCGAGCCGTACGTGAACGCGCGGCTCGAATGGTCGAGCACGTCCACCGGCCCCATCGTGAACCGCGTGTCGCGCTCGGGATCGAGGTTGTTGAGCGCCACCCACCACGCCTCCCGCGGGTCGCGCACGTTCACCCACTTGTCCACCACCACCAGCACCTTGGCCAGCGACATCAGCCCCTGGCCCCAGAGCGCGTTCATCACCTTCTGCGCCTGCCCCGGGTACTGCTTGTCGATGGACACGAATACCAGATTGTGGAAGATTCCCTCGGCCGGCATGTGGTAATCCACGATCTCCGGCACCGTCAGCTTGAGCAGCGGCAGGAAGATCCGCTCGGTGGCGTGCCCGAGATAGAAATCCTCCATCGGCGGCCGGCCCACGATCGTGGCCGGAAAGATCGGCGCCCGGCGCATCGTGATCGCCGTCACGTGCACCTGCGGGTACAGGTCGGCCAGGGAGTAGAACCCCGTGTGATCGCCGAACGGCCCCTCGGTCACCAGCGGCTCGGCGGGGTCGATGTACCCCTCGATCACGAAGTCGGCCTCGGCCGGCACCTCGAGGTCGCAGGTGAGCGCCCGCGTCAGCTGCACGTGATCCTTGCGCAGGAATCCCGCGAACAGGAACTCGTCCACCGTGGGCGGCAACGGCGCGCTGGCCGAATACATGGACGGCGGATCGCCCCCCAGCGCGATGCACACCGGCATCCGCTCGCCGCGCGCGGCCATCTCGCGCCAGTGCGCCGCGCCCACCTTGTGGCGCTGCCAGTGCATGGCGAGCGTGGCCTTGCCCGTCTGCATCACGCGGTACATGCCCACGTTGCGGATGCCGCGCGTGGGATCGCGCGTGATCACCATTGGAAAAGTGATATACGCGCCCCCGTCCTCCGGCCAGCACTTGAGCAGCGGCAGCCGGTCGAGGTCCACCTCGTCGCCGCGCCACACCACCTCCTGGCAGGGCGCCCCGCCGGCGCGCGTGCGCGGCGGGAACTTGGACAGCTCGAGCAGCCGCGGCAGCAGCGACAGCTTGGCCACCAGCCCCTCGGGCACCTTCATCTCGAGCAGCGCGGTGATGCGCGCGCCGATCGCGTCGAGATCGGTCACGCCCAGCGACATCGCCATGCGCCGCATCGAACCGAACAGGTTGATCCCCACCGGATACGCCGACGGCGCGCCGTTCATGAGGATCGGCCGCTCGAACAGCAGCGCCGGCCCACCCCCCGGCTGCTTCATGGCGCGGTCGGCGATCTCGCACAGATCGAGGTTCACCGACACCGGCTGCGTGATGCGCACCAGCTCGCCGGCGCGGTCCAGCGCCTCGACGAACGTCGAGAGAGTATCGAGAGTCACGGAGTGCCCGGCAAAGGAACCCGCACCGTCATGCGCGCACCCCCACGTGGAGGGCCGCGACGCCGAGCGTCAACGGGCGCCAGTGCACGCCGGCAAACCCCGCCCGCGTCATCCGGTCGGCCAGCGCCCGCCCCGACGGGAAATTCGCCACCGAGGCCGGCAGGTAGCGATAGGCCGTGCGGTGCCCGCTCACCAGCCCGCCGATGAACGGCAGCACGTGGTGGAAATAGGCGTGGTAGCCCGCCCGCACCAGCGGCGACGGCGGCGTGGAGAACTCCAGGATCACGAACCGCCCGCCGGGCTCCAGCACCCGCAACACCTCGCGCAGCCCGGCATCGAGATCCGACAGATTGCGGATGCCGAAGGCCACGATCGCCCCCGCCATCGATCCCTCGGCCAGCGGCAGGCCGAGGGCGTCGGCCACCACGGGGTGCACCACCTCGGGCGGCGCCTTGCCCAACCCGGCCCGCAGCATCGGTTCGGCGAAGTCGGCGCCCACCACCGAGCCCCGGAACCCGGGCACGCGCGCCAACTGCGCCCCCACGTCGAGCGTGCCCGCACAGACGTCCAGATAGCGGCCGGCCGGCCGCCGGGTCCAGTCCAGCGCCGCGATCGCCTCCCGGCGCCACCGGCGGTCGACGTTGAAGCTCAGCAGATGGTTCAACAGGTCGTAGCGCGGCGCGATCTGCGAGAAGATGCGCTGCACGTAGGCGCGCTTCTCGTCGCCCCATGCGGCGGCGGCCCGCGCCTCGGCGGCTTCCACGTCTTTCACGGCCATCCACGTAACTTCGCCGGGCGCCGCGGCCGCGGCAAGCGAAGCCGCTGGCTCGGGCGGCGTACCCCGCATAGGTTCCTCTGGGTCGCCGAGCCTCGCGTTCCACGCGTCGCCGGCCCCCGCTCGATGCCTCCAGCCCTCGACCTCGCCAACCTTCCGGACGCTGACGTCGTCGCGCTCGCCCAGCGAGGCCGCGACGCCGCGTACCGCGAGCTCATCCGCCGGTACGAGCGACCCGTGTTCTCGCTCGTGTTCCGGATGGTGCGCGACCGCGAACTCGCCGAGGACCTCTCCCAGGACACCTTCATCAAGGTGCTCCAACACATCGACCGCTACCGGCCGGAGTTCAAGTTCTCCAGCTGGCTGTTCAAGATCGCCAACAACGTCGCCATCGATCACCTCCGGCGGCGCCAGCTCGATACCGTCAGCATGGACGGCTCCCCCCACGCCATGACCAGCGATGCCGTGGAGGCCACCTCGTTCGACGTCTCGTCCAGAGACGAATCGGCCCTCGATCGCATGGAGGCCCGGGAACTCGGGTCGGCCATCGAGACCGCCATCGCCCAACTGCGCCCCGAGTACCGGGCGTGCATCCTGCTGCGCCACGTCGAGGACAAGTCCTACGAGGAGATCGCGGCCACCCTCGATCTCCCGCTGGGCACCGTCAAGACCTACATCCACCGGGCCCGCCACGAGCTGCGCGGGCTCCTCGAGCACCTCAAGCAGTGACGTCCATCACCCCCGTTCCCCCTGAAACCGGCGCCGTCCGCCGGCCGTAGGACACCGTGGAGGCTTTGTGAATTACCGGCACCTGCTCCCAGAAGAGTTCGATCTCCTGCTCGACGACGAAGTCGGGTTCGGCGTCGCCCCCCTGCGCGAACACGCGCGGGAGTGCGCGCAGTGCCGTGCCCAACTCGAAAGCGCGCGCGTGGTCGTGGCCGCCCTCGAGGAGCTTCCCCGCTTCGCCCCCTCGTTCACGCTGGCCGACAGGGTCATGGCCCAGGTGCCGGTGTTCGTGCCCTGGCACGTGGCGGCGCGCGACACCGTGGTCCGCTACGTCCCGCGGTCGCGTCCGGCCCGACTGGCGGCGGCCGGCCTCGCGGCGGCTGGCGGCGCCACGCTCACCGGCGCCACCCTCTGGCTGGCCGCCCGCGGTGATCTCGTGGCCTTCGCCACCAACATCGCCGGCAACCATCTGCGCGATGCGGCCGCCCAGGCCGGCCGCGACGGCATGGTCGCGCTGTTCGGCCCTCAGGTGGTGACCACCCTCCAGCAGGGCGGCCTCACCGGGCTCGCCCTCATCGCCGGCGGGTTCCTGCTGGCCGCCGCCGCCTCGGCCTTCGGCCTTCGCGCCATCGCATCCTCCGCGCGCCGGAGGAGTTGAGCCATGCGGGCCCTCCCGATGCTCGTCGCGCTGGCCGCCGTCTCCCTGGCCGCCGCGCCCTCCGTGGCGCAGTCCACCGCGGCCGGCGGCGGAACGCCGGCCGCGCCGCAACAGTTGGATTCGCGCCTCCGCGCCGACATCGGGCGGCTCGGCGCCTCGCTCGGCCTGCCCCACGTGCCGCCCGCCGACAGCTTCGCCCTCGGCGGCCGCACCATTCCGGCCGGCGCCACCGTGAACGGCGACGTGGCCGTGGCCAACGGGCCGCTCGAGATCGACGGCCGCGTGAACGGCGACGCGATCGCGCTCCGCGGCGACGTCGTCGTGCGGCCGGGCGGCGTCGTCACCGGCGACGCGGTCTCCGTGGGCGGGCACGTCCGGCTGTCCGGCGGCACCGTGAACGGCGAGATGCGATCGCTCAGCGACCTCGCGACC
>DATLTC010000097.1 GCA_035533755.1 Gemmatimonadaceae bacterium | reverse complement strand
GCCGGGGCCTTTCTTCGCATCGGGGGAGACACTTGATGGTGGACGGAATGACCCTGCAGGTCGGGGCGGTGCTCCTCGTGGCGACGCTCATTCGCTCGGCGCTCGGGTTCGGCGAAGCCCTGGTGGCCGTGCCACTCCTCGCCCTCATCATGCCGGTCCACGTGGCGGCCCCCGTCGTCGCGCTCGTCTCGATCACCGTGGCCGGCGTCGTGCTGGCGCAGGATTGGTCCGAGGTCCACGCGCCCGCCGCGGGATGGCTGGTGCTCTCGACCCTGCCGGGCATTCCACTGGGCCTGCTCCTGCTCACGCGAGTGCCCGGACCGATCGTGAAGGCGATTCTCGCATGCGTGATCATCGCCTTCTCGGCGTACTCGCTACTGCGCCGGCGAGAGCACGCGCTGCAACACGACCGCCTGGCGTGGCTGTTCGGCTTCAGCGCCGGAGTGCTCGGCGGCGCGTATGGCATGAATGGACCGCCGCTCGCCATCTATGGCGCGCTCCGCGGATGGTCCCCCCGACAGTTCCGCGCCACGCTGCAGGGATACTTCCTCCCGGCGAGCATGGCCGTCATGGGCGGTTACTGGCTGGCCGGGTTGTGGACGCCCACGGTGAGCCGCTACTACCTGATATCGTTGCCGGGCGTGCTGCTCGCCATCGTCGCGGGGCGAGGCATCAACCGGCGGCTGCACGGCCCGCGCTTCATCGCCTATGTCTACGTGGGGCTCATCGCCACGGGCGCGATGCTGCTGGCGCAGTCGCTGCGGCGGTAGGCCCTACGACGGCGTAGGCGCCGCGAGGCGCGACGGCCGCTTCAACACGCGTCCACGAGGCGGATCTGGTCGGGGCCGTTGGGCACCACGCACAGAAACTCGAACGGCGCCTCGACCACCTCGTAGCTGTGCGGCGCACCGGCCGGGATGTACAGCGTGTGGTCGGGCCCCACCTCGTGCACCGTGTCGCCGATGCGGACCCGGGCCCTTCCACGCAGCACGTACTGCTCGTGTTCCACGTCGTTGGTGTGGAACGGCATGCCGCCGCCGGGCCCCATGATGAAACGGCGCATGGCGAAGTTGGGCGCCCCGCGCTCGGGGCCCACGAGCACCTGCATTGCCGTGGCGGTGCCGGCCTTGACCGGATTGGCCGGGAGCGAGGCGGCGGGCGCGACGAATGGAGTGTGGATGTCAGCCATGCGTGGAGATTGCGTCAGGGGTGGAATGGTGGCACGTCGAAGAAATCCACGATGCCGGTGTCCAGCGAGTATTCGGCGCCGACCACGAGCAGCCCGTCCTGCTGGATGAGTTGCTCGAGCAGCGCCGATCCGTGCCGCAGGTGGTTGGTGGAGACGCGGATGTTGCTGCGCACGGCGGCGTGCACCAGCGCGTCCTGGTCGGTGGTGACGCCGGCGGCCAGCAATCCCTCCACCGAGGGGCGCACGCGGTCCACGATCGCCCGCAGGTTGGGGGACTGATTCGCCGTCGGCCGGCGGAGCTCCTCGAGCGTGGCCAGGATGGCTCCGCACTGGGAATGCCCCAGGACCACCACCAGCGGGGTGCCGAACCGAGCTGCGGCGAACTCCACGCTGCCCACCTGCGACGGCGCCACGATGTTGCCGGCCACGCGAATGACGAACAGGTCGCCCAGCCCCTGATCGAACACGATCTCCGCCGGCACGCGGGAATCGGAGCAGCCGAGGATGATGGCGAAGGGCTCCTGCGTCGTCACCAGTTCGGCGCGGCGCGGGTGCGTGAGCTGCTCGTCGGATCCGTTCACGCTCGTGGCGAACCGGGCGTTCCCGTCTTGCAGCCGTTCGAGCGCTTCGCGTGCGGAGATCATGGGTTCATCACCGTAGGAGTGCGGGGAGTCGGTCGCACATAAGGTGCCGGTGCGCGGGCGCCGGATCAAGTGAGATCGCAACGCCGCCCGCGGCCGCCCTGCTTCCCGGTGTGCCTACACTGCGTCCACCGACGCCCGACAGCCCCGGACCTCGGGCGCGCGGATACTTCATGCACATGCGGTCGTCATCGATGCGGCGCAGTGTTGCGCTCGTGATCCTGCTGGCTTCGACGACCTGCCATCCCGCCGGCCTGCGCGAACCGGAGCCGGAAAGGGATCGGGCCGCCGCGGAGCGCGCGTCGGCGATCCCGGCGCCCCGCGATGCCCCGGCGCTGGCGGTAGCCCGCGATTCGCTCGCGTGGCTGGTGGACACGATCGTCATCCGGCGGCCGGACTACCGGCTGCTCGTGCACGCGCTGTCACGATACCGCGGGCTCGCGGCCGACTCCACGATTCCGGCATTCCCCACGCCGGCCACGCTTCCGGTGCGACGGGGGGATACGCTCGCGGCCATCGCCGAACTGCGCGTGCGCTTGCTGGCGCTGGGGGATCTCGACACCGCCGGCGTGTCGGATACGGGGAGCGTGTATGCCGGCCCCGTGGTGAACGCGGTGCGGCGCTTCCAGCGGCGCCACGGTCTCGAAGACGACGGCATCATCGGACACGAGACGCTGGCCCAACTGCAGACTCCGCTGGCCGTCCGCGTGCGCGAGATCGAGCGTTCCCTGGAGCAGATTCGCCGCGAGCCGCCGATGGACAGCGGCCCGTTCATCGTGGTGAACGTGCCCGCATTCCAGCTGTTTGCGTTCGACGGCACGGGGGAAGACACGGCGGCGGCGCTCGCGATGAAAGTGATCGTGGGTCGAGCCGATCGCACGTCCACGCCGGTCCTGGTGGAGCAGTTGCGGTACCTGGACTTCTGGCCGGCGTGGAACGTGCCAAGGAGCATCCTGGTCAGGGAGATCATCCCCAAGCTGCGCGGCGATCCGTCGTACCTGCGCCGCCAGGACATGGAGATGGTGGGCGTGGGCGACGTGGTGGTGGGCGACACCGTGACGCCGAGCGTGATCGAGGCGCTTCGCGTGGGGGCACTGCGCGTGCGACAGCGGCGCGGACCGGCGAATCCGCTCGGACGCGTGAAGTTCGTGATCCCCAACGACAGCAACATCTACCTGCACGACACGCCATCCAGCGAACTCTTCGAGAGGGCTCGGCGCGACTTCAGCCATGGATGCATTCGCGTGGAGCACGCGCGCGACCTGGCCATCTGGGTGATGCGCAACGGCACGGGGTGGAACGCCGACAGCGTGGACGCGGCCATGGAGATGCCGGTGTTCCGGCGCGTGATGATTCCGCACCCCATGCGCGTGATCGTGGAGTACAACACGGCAATGGCGACTGCCGGCGGCGTGGTGTGGTTCGTGCCCGACATCTACGGGCGCGATCGTGACACCATAAACAGATGAGCCGCGAGTTCAGATGTTCATCGGCGGGCGCGTTGTGTCTCGCGCGGTCATGAACTAGGCTGCAGAAGTCTCCCGACAACCCTGCCGAGGTTTCACCTGGCTCATGCGTCGATCCGCCTGAGGGCGGCACTCTTTGCCCTGTTGCTGTGCGTGCCGCTCTCCCGCGTTCGGGCCGGAGAGCCGTTGCGCGCGCCGATCGTGGTGCCCGGCCTGGACTCCACCAGCGAGGCGACCGTGGAGCGGGCGGCGCAGCGATCGGGGCTCCGGCTCTCCGTGCTCCGGGCGGCGCTGCTGGGCTATCGCCAGGCGGTGGTCGCGGGGACGGTCAAGCACGCGCTGCTCACGGTGATCGACTACACGCTGCCCAGTCGCGAGCGCCGGCTGTGG